>JALRCK010000198.1 GCA_023262305.1 Deltaproteobacteria bacterium | reverse complement strand
CAACGGGTGGGCGAAAGCCGTCTCAAGAAGCGAAAAGGTATTGGATTCACTGACGAAAAAGAGCCGTATCCTGGTCATCATTTTAAATTCCTCCACTCGGTTAAGAATTCAGAATATGTTTCGCACGATTTGATTAAAGAGCCTTCTACCCGTGCCTTCTTCCCGTGACACCACTTCTGACTTCATCTCAGCTTGATGATGTAGTAGATCTTGTGGGGGTTTCATCGCGACTTGTGCCGGATTGAGACCGCTCCGTGACAAATTTGGAAGAGGATCGTTGAGTGAATGCTCAAGTGACGCTTTGGTTTAGTGGAGCTGTTAATCCCGAACTGATCCAGTTTAGCTTCCGCCATCCCATTCACCGTAACGAGCGCTTTTCTTATCGTGGTAAAACAGGTGGAGCTCACAATGAGCAGGGGAGCTTTCAATGGACGCCCGCTGTCCAGGCGCTGGCACTGTTCTTTTTGAAATGCATCGCTCGTAGTGACGCTTCAGAGACGGCGTTGAGCGGCGGATACGGCAGTCCTGCTACCTCTCTTGATTTCGCCATCAACAAACAGCCCGTCTGGCTCCAAGATATGTTCGGCGTAGCGGTAGATGGAACCTGTCTCATTCATCGACTCGTCCTCAGAACAAATCCAGGTTCGAAGAGATCGGGACCTGTGGAGTTGAACCTCAATGTTCGGCAATTAAGTCCCGAGGGAATTACAGTATACCTGGGGGATGAAAGGGTTACGGACTCTAAGCGCCTTGAGCCCGTTATCGTCTCTATTGAAGCCCTTTTCTCAAGGTTTGTGTCTAGGCGCGCAAAGCCAAGAAGTCGCGCTGATGCCCACGGGGTCGATAGTCTCAGCGCTTTCCCTCCCCTTACTAGAGAGGCGGTAGATCGTGTCTTTCATAGAAATTTCAAAGAGGAGCTTTGTTTCCGTATAGATAAGCATGCCGCCAAAAATGGCTTATCAAATGAGCTCTTCGGGTTCGCAGAGCGCAACAGATTTCTGACCGCCCTGGATAACGAGATGCTGGGAGGGTATCGAGACACAAGCGTCTTCTCAGCCGATAGTTTAGGCTCCGCTCTCAGTCGCTTGAACACAACGCCCGCAATGCGAAAGTGTATTGGCGCTCTGCCATCCGATCTATGTGATTTCTTATCCTCTCCGAGGGGACCTGCCTCCCTTGGGGTAGGGGCTGACGAAGATAAAATCCTGTCAATCCTTAATGACGGGCCGCCCTTGGAATTCGCGGTCAATAGTACCGATGTATCAACTCTGTGCATGTTGTATTTTCTCAAGTATGTGCGGGGGGTCAACATCTCGGTCGAGAGCGGCTTGAGCGCACACGGTCAGGAGCTACTGACGACAGTGCTTGAGGGTATCGTGAAACCTGCTCCAAGTGCAGTGGTCATGGGCATAACTCAGACTCTCGCGCTACTGCGCTCATCGCGTAACCCAGGGTTCCGATGTTTCATGGCGATGCCGAAGATGCCCCATCGCGTTGTAGGTTCCCGAAAGGATCCCAACTTTAATCCCGCCAGTGGTCGATTCCTCATCTACGAGGATAGCCCGGGGTACTTTAACCAAGCCGCTTCCGAGGGGCGCTTCTCCCCTAACCTGAGCCGCATTGAAACCGGTAGTCATGACTCTATTGTGAACGCCCTGTGGCAGGATGACCCCGATGCTCGAGCGCTGATATGGTTTCCTCACTACACGTTGTATGACGTTTTTAAAACTCATCGAGTGACCCAAGTTCTTAGAGCAGCTCAGAGGCACGGACAGGGCGCATGGGAGTCCGACTCCGATTTCCTCTCCTCCACTGTTTGTTTGGCTCTCCACCAGTCTGTTTATGAAAAGGGGCGAGCCCAGATGTTAGGAATAGCCCTTCGAGATGCCTGGCTAAGTCTCGTCGAAAATCCTACAGTGAGGCGATTTCTCCTTCGGGTAGTGGTCGAAGATGTGAACCTTGCTCAAGTACTGTTCCGAGGAGCAGGACTCCAGCGGTACGTTGGGCGAAGGGGCAACACATCCCAGAGCGAGGTCGTAGAACATAGCAAACGGTACGCGGCGATATGCAGCAGTGGATTCAAGTAGCCCCAGGTCTTTGGACATGGCACGAGAGTTGTCGTGTCTATCTGCTCAAGGCACCCTCCGGATGGGTGATGATTAATTGCGGAAGCGGAGATTCTGCTAAAGAGATGCTTGAGAGTGCTCCTGGAGCCCCCACGCACATACTGCTTACGCACCACTTTAGAGAGGTCTCCGTGGGCGCCTCGGTCTTCAAGTCCCTCGCTCCTTACATTCAAATCTACGCGCCTGAGAGTGAGCGCTTCTATCTCTCCGACGCTGAGCAGCACTGGCGAGAGCGCAACACATGGATGCTATTTGATACTCGTTGGGATCGAAAAGGACCTCGGGAGAGTATTCCAGTGGATCATTGGGTTGCGGACTATTCCTCGCCGAACATCGCTGGCTACACCTGGAATATCCTCCCCACGCCAAGTGTATCGTTCGGAGCAACCTCGCTCATTGTCAATCATGAGGGTAAAACTTTAGCATTCACTGGGGACCTCCTTCATTCGCCAGGAAAAGTTCATCGAATGGCTCCCCTTCAGTACATCTACAACGACGCCGCTGGGCTTAAGAATGTTTATACCTCGACGGTAGCTCTTGAGGGCTACAAACCCGACCTTATACTTCCCAGTGCGGCAGAGGCGATCCTTGAGCCACAGATCGCAATCAAGTCTCTCCAAAAAAATCTCCAGGACTACTTCTGTTTCATTTATGGACCGCAAGCCGACCTTGACAGCTGTAGAAAAAAACAGATCGAGCAAGTGTTGCCCTGGCTCTACAGAAGTACGATCGCAGCCACAGAAACAACTTTCATAGTTGGTAAAACGGGAAAAGTTGCATGCATCGACTACGGTTATGACAGCAACTACATTGCTCCCTCCGTGAGAGATGTCGCACAGTGGAGACCAACACTTCATTCGATTCCTGATCTAGAGAAAGAGCTTGGACGTAAAGGAATTGATGCTTTCTTTGTGACGCATCATCACGACGACCACATATCCGGTATTACTTTGTTGCAGCAACTCTACAAAACCCAAGTGTTTGCAGCGGAGGAGATAGTCGATATTCTTGCTAATCCAGCAGCATACGATCAACAGTGCCTGTGGCATAAACCGATAACAGCCCAAGGTTGTAGGAGCGGCGTGTGGCACGAGTGGGATGGTCTATCGTTTCGATTTGACCCAATTAGTGGGCACTCTCAATACGCAAGCCTTATTACCTTTCAACGAGATGACGAAACCGTGTGCCACATAGGCGACCAATTTTTTTGGCGAGGTGGCCGCGGGTTTAACTACGGTGAGGGTGTTCACTTCTTCAGCAACCATGTGTACCTGAATGGTCCCCGACTAGGAGACTACCTCCGCTTCGTTACCCTTATAGAGGAGTTTAGACCGTCCCTCGTTCTCTCGGGACATGCTGAACCTCAGAGACCGGACGCCAAGTGGTACCAAAAGCTCAAAGAGGGCGCTGGTCGCTGGGATGATCTCCACCGCACCCTTATGCCACTGGGAGAGTCGGATGCACACTCCGGAGTCGCAAGCACTATTGCAACGTTACGACCATATCGAACACTCCTTTCGAAAGTGCAGCCGTTTACCGTGGAGGCTTTTGTGACAAATCCTCTGAACACAACAGCTACTATCGAATTGAGATTAGTTGGACCATCACGTTGGCAGTGCAACGCTCTCACTATCACGCTACCTCCGCGCGGCGAGGGAAGGTACAGTCTTAAGTGTATCCCGGCGCCGGGAGACTACAGACGGACTCCAATTGCATTGAAACTGATTGTTAATGGACAACCTTATGGCGAGGTTGCTGAGGCTCTCGTTACGATCGGGCATTCAGAGTTTTAACGAAGATCTCCCCACTCTCATTATCTAGTCAAATGGTGCGAAGGTGCATGACGCAACCGTCTGAATTCTAGCCTGGGCAAATAGTCAAAAAGTAAATGGATCTCACTATCTCTAATTTTTGGAGATGACGTTAGCCATCGGCGTCAGTGTTACCCGATACGGCCGCGCACTTCGGGTCACACCTGACGAGGTATTTGCGATAGAAGAGCGAGGAGATTTCACCTCAAAAGCTTGAAGTGCCAAACGAGATCTTGGCTCTGATCACGGCGCTCAACTGAAACATCCGACTTTTCAGCGGGAGGTGCGCATGTTTGTCAGATACTCACCTCTCCCCATGATTTCAATTCCCCCTACCTTCAAGCGGCTTAGTCCATCACCTCGGGAATGTATGCGCTAGCCCTGCCCTATGCGGGTAGTCCATGGAGGTCGACATGCTACCACCAATCAGCCACTTACACCGAGGGAATCGAATTATCGCCCACATCAAAGGGCTCTGGGAGAAATATCGAATGAGTTAAGGTCGAAAGGTTAAGTAAACTGGGAATTGGACGACTTCGCTTACAATGAGTTTAAGGCGAGTTATGATATCGGGAACGATCAAGGTCATTGCACCTAGGGTACCTTTCCCTCGGGTCCTTTGCATTGCTCTACTTTCCCATGTCATCGTTTTAGCTTTCACTTCTCTCGCCCACGCCCAAGTAAATGCTGCCCCTCCCAGAGCACAGGGACCAGAAAACCCTTCATCTCCTCCCCCTCCCCCACTCTGCACTCAAGACACTGAGTGTCCACCCCCTGCACTCGCAGCAGGTGAGGTACGAGAGTGTGTAAAGCCTAAATGTGTGACCGGACATTGCACAAAGGATTTCAACGTGGGTGCGACGCTCTCCGGGCAGACTATTCCCGAAGGAGTGGTTTGTTACGCACATCCATTAATCTGCGATTCTGCCGGCAAACCCACAACGAACACCGCCGTTAAAATTCCTGCCAACCAGGATACCACCTGCCAACCTTCAGCCGGAGAGTGTGAGGAGTACAAATGTGATGCGATGGAATGCAAACGCTTCCCTCGCGACCGAACGCCATGCACCGATCCGCGTGCGAGGATTGCCCGGTGCAGCGCGTCGTCCGAGCCGAACTCGACCTCGAGATCGAGGGTGCGCTGGACCTCTTCCTGTCCGTCGCGGTCGCAGATGCGGCGCCGCGCGAGGGGGAGTCGCTCGCGATCTCGCGATCCGGTGTCGACCTCCGCCCCGATGTCCTCGACGACACC
>JALRCK010000197.1 GCA_023262305.1 Deltaproteobacteria bacterium | reverse complement strand
ATGAGCATGTCGAGTACCTGAGCGAGCCAGGACGATTTGTTGAGATTCCAAAGAGCTTCGATGCTCTCAAGCGCCTCAAAGAGTTGGGGTATCGGATCGTTATCGTTACGAATCAGCCAGGGATCGGACTCGGGTATTTCACGAAAGAGGACTTTTACGCAGTCAATCGGGAGATGATGCGGCAAGCAACGGCAGCGGGCGGAGCGATAGACCGAATATATTTTTGCCCCCACTCGAAAGCTGAAAAATGCCCCTGCCGAAAGCCGGAGCCTTATTTTTTGCGACAGGCGTCCAAAGAATTGAACATCGACCTTGGCGCTAGCTTTGTTATTGGAGACATGACCTCGGATGTTCAGCTCGGAAGGAATGCGGGATGTCGGTCGATTCTCGTTCAGTCGGGCCGCGGTGGGGACGACGGTTTGTATAAAGTGGAGGCGGATTATGTGGCTAAGGATCTCGCTGAGGCTGCTGCGTGGATTGAACAGCAGGAGATCAAGCTCACAGATGAGAAGCCGCAGGAGTCTTCCGAGGATCGTTCGGCTACCAAAGATGGTGTAACGCCCTCTGTTGACTCCGTCGATGGTGCTGGGGCACCTCTTGGAGGGGATCGGCTCGCGACGACGGTGAGCGCTGACTTTAATAACATTTTCGGATCGATTTTAGGGTGCGCGACGTTGATCGCTCAGAAGGCGGGGGTTGACCCAAGTGGTGCGGGTGTTGAGGACGCGCTGACTATCCTTCGCAAGGCTGCTAGTCGCGGACTCGCCATCTCGAAGAAGATGAACAACATCTTATTCAGCGGTGAAGGGGCTCGAGGTCGCAAGTCGCTTCGCTCGTGTATCGAGGCAGTCGTTGAATTACTTTCAAGCTCCCACGGTGATGAATGCCAGATAGAGGTTGTATGTCCTCAGGATATCGAGGTGGAGATGGCCGACTTCGCCGTTGTCCAAATGCTCCTGGAACTCTGTGAGAATTCCCTGGAGGCGATGAAGGCTCTCCCTGAACGCTTTATCCTCTTTCATGTGGAGCCGGTTGAGGTGTTAGATAACGCAACAGCTCTTGAATTGAACCCTGGTTCGTATGCCAAGGTTAGCTTGGTTGATCACGGGGATGGAATTGATCCCGAGAGGCATGAAGTTGTCTTTCAGCCCTTTGCGTCAAAAGGCAAGCACGAAGATAGTCCGGGGATAGGCTTGAGTCTCTCCATGGCTAAATCGGTTATGAAAAAGCATGGAGGTAACATAACGCTGGCCTCCAAGCTCCACACGGGCACCAATATATCGCTTTACTTTCCCGTCGCTCGCCCGGTGAGCTAGCGCTTCTTCTTGGTGGAGCTCTTGGCGTAGCTTTTTGAAGACTTCCCCTTTTTCGGCGCAGCAGCGTGGTGGGTCGCCTTGTGGATGGATCTCCTCTTTGATGGGGAGTATCGCGTTGGGGCAGGCTCAACGGGTGTTATTCCAAAGTATTTCTGAAACACCAAACGTCCAAGGTGCGACGCCTTCGAGGATCGCTTCGGGTCAACCGTGATAACCGCAACGGTTACTTGCGGGTTGCTTATCGGAGCTGCGCCGATGAACCAATTATTAAGTCCCGGAGGATTGTCGCCTGTGAGAGTTCCTGTTTTGCCCGCAACGTCGATAGGTCCTAGCGTCGGAGTTGAGCCGCGCATGAATTCCCTGCGGGAGGTTCCCACCGTCGTCGTATTCCGCATCATCTCCATGAGTGATTGTGCCGTTGAGGCTTGCACGATGCGCTGCAGGGTCTCAGATTTCTGCTTGTGAATGACGGTGCCATCTGGAGAGACTACCGAGTCGATAATTTGGGGACGGGGAAGGACTCCGCCGTTCGCAATTCCCGACATGAGTGTGGCTGCGTGGATAGGGCTGACGCGAACTTCTCCGAATCCTGCTGAAGTTCTGCTCAGCTCGTACATGTCATCTTGAGGGATCCATGCAGAGCTTTCTGGGAGTGGAGCCTCAAATTCCAGAGAACGATTGAACCCGAACTGTCGGGCGTATTTAGAAAGGATCTGTCCGTTCAGATATTTTACTCCGATATGTCCGAACACGGGATTGCACGAGCGCCCCATCGCTTCTCCAACACTCATGAGGCGGCGATCCTTTTGCGCATCGGGGTAGTAGTTTGCTTGATTTAAGGTGTACGTCCCGCCACGGAAGGGGATCAGGGAGTGTGGGGCAATTCCGGCGTGCTCTACGGCCGCTGCTGCAGTCACGACCTTGAAGAGGGACGCTGCAGGGAAGCCTGCGTGATATTCGACATCCTCAATCGAACTAGACTTGCCTGCTATAGCAAGGACAGCACCGGTTGAAGGATTCATCGCTACGATAGCCACATGCGATGCTTGGGCTTGAGCCACGAGTTTAGATACGTACCCCTGAAGATCTGGATCGATTGTGTAAAATACGAAGTTATTCTTCTTGGTAATGCTTGCGTATCGGTCGCCGAGGCGCTTCTCAAACCGGGGTCGGGTAGAGAGCGCGATCTCTCCATCGTTTGAGGCAACAACTTCAATGCGATGCAGCTCGGGAATCGGATATGCTTGACCACCACGTAATCCCGCATCCCTCATCGCCATTTGATCAAGGGAGTTTCTTTCAACCTCTCCTGCGAGTTGGGACCGTAGCAAGGGATCGTTTGAAAAAAGTTGGGCGGAGTTTTTTGGTGATGGATCGGCGGCGAGAGCTGCGTCGTTTGCTCGAGGGCTCAAGATCGCAAGCGTTATTGCGAGAGATGAAACCGCAGTGAGCGCGAGAGGGAGTCGAGAGCGTGACCCAAGTGCATCGGATGAGGGGGGTATCGCTTTGTTAGCCGTCCCGTTTTGGTTCATGCAACGTTCTCTCTTCCTAGCACTCGGAATATGATGCCGGAAACTGAAGCGTGACCTCTCGGTGTAATCGAAAAATCATCTACAGAATCCTGTTGCCGTCTCAACCCTCGTGGGAGGTGTTTGTCTCGCCCGCAAAGGAGAGGAGGACGGTCTTTAAATGTGACTGAAATCGGGTATTTGAACAATCCCCAAACGTCGCTTCAGGAGACCAAACCGTCCTCACACCCATAAACGTAAGGGAGCCGATCAAAGTTTAGGATCCAGAGCTGGATGGAGGAGGGGTAAGGGAAAGTTTTTTTCGGGTGTGGTGTATGCTTCAGTACTGATTTACGAACGCGCTCTTGCTGTTGCAGGCAGAGTGCAGTACACGGGGTCTATGATTTGGAAATTCAAGAGATCCGAAGCCTCTCAGACCTCCGCCTCAGCGGGGATGTCGCGATCAAACTCGTCGAATCCTGCAACCCCCTCTCAGGCAGGTGTTGCTAGCCAGGTAAGTGCTCCTCTGAGAGCAGAGAACGAGGATGCTCTCGTAGGTCGCACCGATGGAGCCTATGTTATTCCAGCTAGTTATCGAATAGTTGGGACCTTGGTCACCCATCGACCTGTAATTCTTGACGGCGAGCTTCAGGGCTCTGCTTTGGTGGCGCCGTCTGTCCATGTAGGTCAATCGGGGAGGTTAGGTATCCCTACGCAAGCTGCAACTATCACCATAGACGGTGCGGTGGATTCCCATATCTCGGCCCGTGAAACAGTTGAGGTTCGAGCCGGAGGTCAGCTGCGAGGTGATGTTGAGGCTGGCGGGTTGTCGATCCATCCCGGGGGTGTAGTGTCGGGCGCCCGGCTTGCGATCGGTCCTCTGCGCAGACGTGAGGGATAGTCCGATTGCGTGACGGGCGTTAGTCCCGGCGATGCTTTTGTTATTTCCTATACGTAGCAGACGGGCTTGGGCAGGTTGCCACCCCCCCCTCTTTTCTTCGCCCTGACCTCATCATCCTCAAGGAGCTTCGTAGTGATCTTTACGGCGGTTGCAACAGGAAATTCATCGGCTCATACATCGCGTGACGTCGCCGGATGAGATTGAGGAAGCCGGTCCAGGTGCAGGATGAGGATGGGTATAAAGGTGGGTGACGGGGTCGAGCCTGTTCGGAGCTAAACTAATCTCCCCACCAAGCAAGAAAAAAATAGAAAGCCAAAAATAAAAAAGGCGAGCACACGGCTCGCCTTTTTCGTTCACACTCGACTCCCTTAAGCCGCTTGTGTGTCTCCACCCTCGGTCTTTTGCGACGAAGTGGTCGCAGCGCTGTTGAAAAGGGTCTTCATACGAGTGGCCTTGCCTCGAAGCGGTCGGATGTAGAACAAACGAGCGCGTCGAACCTTAGCTCGGGTAATCACCTCGATCTTATCGATTCGTGGGCTATGAAGCGGGAAGGTACGCTCAACGCCGATGTTGTACGACACCTTTCGAACGGTGAACGTAGCATCGATGCTGTTGCGCTTGCTGCGCTTAAGAACGAGACCTTCGAATACCTGAATACGTTCCTTTGTTCCCTCGATGATCTTTGCGTGAACGCGAACAACATCGCCTGGATTAAACTCAGGAAGGTCTGATTTAACGAAAGAACTCGTTACGCTCTTGATAGCTTTCTCAAGGGTCAACTTACCCTGTGTCGTTTTGGTGTTCTGTTCACCGGTTGTCATATCCAACTCCCGCATCCGCTTGTAGAGACTCAATTTACCGTGACTGAATGTACCTAGTGCCTCATTTTATTGTTAACCAAGCGCCGCAAAATTCTCCCCGGGGCGACCCACGCGGGGTTCGCTCTCGAAAGGGGGTACCTCTCAGGGAGTCAGGCTAAGATTTTTAATTCTTTCCTAACTTTAAGTCGCTTGGAGTCTTGCTAAAAAGCCACACTTCAATCAAACAATGAGGGGAGGTTGTATCACAGTCCAGATCGTAGTTCAATGAAACGGGTCAAACGTGATTACTACTCTTTACCTGTGATTGTAAGAAAGTTGCAGGGCGCGGTAAGTTCCTGTTTTTCAAGGAGTTTTTGTGAATCCTCGACCGCCAATGATTAAGAAGGGCAAGCGAAAAAAGAGCTCCCGCCCTTCATGGACCGCCAGCATCTGCCGGTCGAGGTAGTTCAGCAGGGCCACCGGGGCGAGCAGGAACACAGTGAGCCATGCCCAACGGGGCAGGGCGTGCGGTCGGGGTGCGGTCATGGGGCTGCGGGGAGATTCGCGGGAACGCCGACGATCAGACCCGAATGCGGCCGCCGGGCAATGTCGAATCGGCGCGATTCGGAACCCGAGCGATTCGCCCGCCCTCGCCGTGCGGGCCCTCGGGAATCCCGG
>JALRCK010000196.1:3477-5215 GCA_023262305.1 Deltaproteobacteria bacterium | reverse complement strand
TTCGAGCGCGGGAGACTCGGCATGAACAAGGTTCCAAAATCGGTGAGAATCGCGTTTGGGTTCGTTGCCCTTACATGCCTTCTCATGTTCGTTGATGTGAGCTCTGTGGTTGCGGCACTCTCGGATATTCGCCTGATCGACCTTTTTTATCTTCTCCTCATTTCGGTGGTTCTGATTCTCGTCAGCGTTGTGAAGTGGAGACTCTTCCTACAGCACCTAGGAATGAGCGCATCTATCGTCCACCTCTTTCGTTTGTATCTCGTTGGCTACTTCGTCAATCTCTTTATGCCTTCGTCACTCGGGGGGGATGTTGTCAGAAGCCTCTATGTTGGAAAGGAGATCGACCGGGTTAAAGCTGTATCGGCGACCTTACTTGAACGATATACCGGTTTTATTGCGATGGTCGTCATGTCGCTGATGGCAGTGTGCTGGGCTCCGCAGGTAACCGCGCAGATTCGACTTCTTGCCCTGCTCATCGGGGGTGGAGCAGTCGTGCTAACGATCGCGATGGTTACAGGCCGATTTACCCGCCTCTCGGAGATGCTGCGCGTTCCGCCCTCTATTCACGCAAAGGTTCTCAGATTGCAGGAGGGGGTACAGTGGGGGCTCTCCGACAGAGATCTCCTGGTCAGAGCGGGCGCTCTCTCTGTGACGTTCCATCTCCTGACTATCGTGAATACTGCGGTCGTGGGATACGCCGTTGGCTGGCACGATATACCCTGGAGTGACCTTCTCGTCGTGGTTCCGTTGATACTGCTCATAGGTGCGGTTCCGATATCGCCGCAAGGTCTCGGCATTCAAGAGGGTGCTTTTGTTTTTTTCCTCTCTTCAGTTGGAGCGACGTCAGGTCAAGCGATGGCTATTGCTCTGGTCTTACGGGCTAAGTCTTACATCCTCGCAGCCGTTGGGGGCGCGCTCTGGATAGGACTTCGACGACCTGCTTCGGGCGGGATAGATGGTGCATCTGCCGCAGGAGGTCTAAAGCCAGGGGTTTAGAGAGCTAGAGCTGGGTTGCCCCAGGTGTCGACGCTCCAGCGTTTGTGGTGCGACCGGAAGATATGGGCGTCAGTGGTTCAGCCCGAAGAAGTTTAGCTGCAACTGAATCCTTTCGCGCCGAGATACGGGCTCGCCACACGAGGTTTTCGTTCGTTTGGCCGGAACAACCTCTACATGTGAAGCTTTCCCAATTCAAAGAAGCTGCAAGACTCAGGCACACTTCGTAGTTCGCACAATCATAGCGGCGCCGAGGCACCTCCTCGGAGGACCATGGAGCGTCAACCCCCTGATGCTGAGAAGTGCCTCGAGAAAGCTTTCCTTGAAGAGAGGGAATAGCGGGAGAAGGTTCGTGCCGAACCTCGAATGGACCTGGAGTTCCTGGTGCCGCCTCAAACGTCATGGTTTCCCACAGTGAAGGTGTATGGCTCTACCGCTTTGTGCTGGCCCAACCACTGGTGAGGCTGAGTAGCGGCAGACCGTCCGTCGCTTGCCCAAACCTGGCACAATATCTACTTCCAGGCAAATTTCCGAGCCCCTTTTCTAAGAGAGCATTCATTACGCTGTGAAGACGATACTAAAAACAGTGTTGGCACGAAGAAGCTCTCCTCGAGAGAAGCAGTCTGCGCTACACCTCCAAAATTGAGATCTAGTCAAGGTCAGACGGTTCATTTTCTAAGTGGTAGACGCAACAGGGCTAAATTCTCGTGTGTAGACTAAGCCAAGGCGTTTCGCTACCTTCACG
>JALRCK010000196.1:0-3457 GCA_023262305.1 Deltaproteobacteria bacterium | reverse complement strand
AGCGAACGTTATGTCGACATCACCTCAACCTGTTTCCCAGCGACCTGATATTGAAGTTCTCTCTGACACTGGGGCGGGGCGCACCTTTATTACTATCGTTGACGAGCAAAAATACCTACCGTTTGCCACGGCCGTTGCCGGAAAGCTTGCGGTGCGTGCTCGCAGCATTCTGCTCATGAGCCCCGCGGTGAACGTGTCGTCATGGGACGGTCTGTCCCACCTCTTCAGCGAAAAACTCGCCGAACTCGGTATTCGCCAAGCGAGCCTCGTTGGGATGGGCGCCGGCGCGACCCTGGTCCAAAACGTAGCCCTGAATCAGCCGAAGCTGGTTCGCTCTCTGGCAATCGTTGACTCCTCCTCTCGTCCCCATCCAACGCGGTGGGACCGGTGCATTGATTGGCTGGAGGAGCACCTTCCATTCGGTCTTCCTCTCCGCTTAGGGACTAAGGGTTTCAACGTGAAGGCGTATCTGCACCGACTCCGATGTCCGGTTCTGGTCATTGCTACGGGGAAGGCAAGCTCATTCATCCAGGAGGAGGTGCGAGGCATGAACCTTCGAGCACCTACGGCGTGGAGGGTGTTTGTTGGCGGCACCGACGAGGAGCAGATTGCTCAGCTGAGTGACACTCTGCTTTCTTTTCAGGACACCCCGGCAAAGTGTCCGCAAAAAAACCAAAAAGGGGCGTGAGATGGTTGAGTCACAAGAAAATTCGAACCCTCTCTGCCGGGATTTTGTGCCGGAGTTAATCCGTGTAGTTGCACAGGGCGGAGATGACGGCGGCGTCACCTGGAATGTTGTCGAGTCCCTTGAGTTGCTCTTTGATGCTGGAGCCTTCAAAGATGCGCTCTCGCTTGCCACGGGAGTTGTCGAGATGCTCGGCGACGATCGCCGCAATCGCCTCTTCAAAGCCTATGCCGAGTTGGCTCGGATCGTTCAGGGAGAACCGTTTCGCGAGAGCTTGGATGCCATAGAAGCGCTTGCAATCGAGATTGAGCACGGAGGATTCTCACAGAACGATCGGTGTTGGAGCTCTATCATTTTAGCTCGGGCACTTTCCATAGGAGCATACACGCGGGTAGTACCTGAGTCCGAACTGTTCAGGGCCCGCCGCCTCCTCGCCGTGGAGTTCGCTAAGGGATCCGAATTGATCAGCGAGTTGACAAAGATAAAGGTGGGGATGGAGCTCGCCCGTACGTACATTACCTGTCACGTCCCAGAACTCCCTGCAGCTAGTGAGTTGCTCCGCCGACTACAAGTTATCGCAACCTCTGCAGACATTCCTAGTGAGGTCACTTTTGATATCAATCGACTCCTGCACCAGATTTGTGGTGATGAAGGATGCACAGCGAGTGATCTTCGCACGTTCGCTGCCCCGCTTGGAGGGGTCGCTCGCGGTCTTGCAGAGATGACGATCGGACGAAGGGAGTCCCGTCTCTCCGAGGAGTGTACGCAATCTCTGGAGAAAGCACTGGCCCTCTTTGAGGAGAGTTCGTATCGCTCAGGGGCGTTTGAGGCTCTGTTGTGTCTTGGAGGTGCGGCGGTAGAGTGCGAACACCATGCAAAAGCGTATCGTCTTTTCACCCGAGCCGACCGGATCGCCGCTGACGGGGGGTTTCTCTACGGGCGGGGCGTTGCACTACTCGGGATATTTCACAGCGCTATGGCGAGCGGAGATCTTGAGAATGCTGAAATCGCGGGAGAGAAGTTAACGCTTCTTTCCTCCTCAGAGCTCTTCGTCTCAGCTTTTGGTCTCAATGCAGTGGCAGCGCATCAAGTTCTTGGAAGTTTCGAAGCGGCTCGGAAGTTCGCAGCGCAATGTGAAAAGATGTTTGTCTCCCGAGGTGCCCACGCGCTCGCTGCGCAAGCGGCATTTATGTTGGGAGCGTGTCATGCAGAGAGCGGAAAGTGGAAGCTGGCGCGAACTGCCTGGAAGCGTTCGTTGGTGTGTGATGAACTGCGGCGATCCTACATCAGTGCATGCGACCGTAGAGCTGCCCTTGCTCAGGCGACTGCGATGGTCGACTTCTCTGAGAGGGGCGTTTTGAGCGATACAACGCTCAGAGAGATCGAACGGCTGCGCCTCCAAAGCGAGCGAGCTCTTGCTCCCTTTGGCACCTCAGCAGAGGCATGCCAGTCACTCGGAAGGACCCTTCATGTGCATGCACAGCTTGAGATTCTGGCGAAACGACCCCTTGAGGCGCTGCGTCATCTCAATCGAGCGCGGGAATGTTTCGGTTCCCTCGGGGCTGAGCGTGAGGTTGCTCTGACCGATGGTCTTACAGGACTAGCCCTCCTTGAGGCTTCAAAGCACAACGGCAGCCAACTCATCGACGAGGCGACCTCGGCACTTCAACGGTCTTTAGATTTCTTTGTTCGAGCTGGACAGCCCCGCATCACATGGAAGATTCGTTATTATCTGACCGTGGCCTGCATCATCAAGTCACAGCACGCAAGCGACGGCGCCCACCGAGAGAGCTACCGAGGGATGGCGTTGGCATTCCTGGAAGAAGCCACCATTGAGTCCAAACTCCTGAGTGGGGAGCGGGGTATGCCGAGGATCTCGTCAGGAGAGGGGGATTTTTCACCCGGTCTGAAGCCTGAAGTTCTTCAGCCGCTTCGGGAGGTGCTCGGCGTTTCCACGAAGAGGCGCCGAGCCAAAAATTCGGGCGAGCAGGAAGGGGGGTCCGAGACCCGGTACGGTCGCTACCTGCACTAGAAGGTAGTTTTGGTGATTCTCAGCGTGGTTGGAGGTTGTACTCATAGAGCGGTTGAGGCTTTTCATAGTATTTCCGCCAGAATTGGTCCCAAATAAACGCCCAGAGCACCTAGAATGGCTCGCCGCATAGGCTAAATTGTCATTGAAACAACGCAGAGGGGGCGGGTAGCTGTTCCCCTGAGTCGAAAATCGTCGTAGTCTACCGGCGTATGAAATATGTGATAATGAGCCTGTGGGCTCTCACCCTGGTTGGCATCTCCTCGGTCGCACGCGCCGAGTCTATCGCCTTGGTCGATACTCAGCTTGTTCTGACCCAGTCTATCGTAGGCAAAGCTGCGCGGAGCAACCTTGAGGGGCGAGTCAAAAAGGCGCAGGCCAAGCTCGCCCAGAGCAAATCTGATTTTGATAAGCAGCGCGGAGAGCTCGAAAAACAGGCAGCGGTATTGTCAGGGACCGCCCTTGAAGCCAAGAAAGAGGCTTTAGGAAAGAAGCAGTTAGAGCTGCAGCGCCTCTACCAAGACACGCAGGAGGAGTTGGCAAAAGCCAACGAACAAGAGCTCGTAAAAGTCATCAAAGAGATTCAGGCTGTGGTCAATGATCTAGCAAAAGAGAGAAAATACACCTTTGTCTTCGAAAAAGATCGCCAGACGGTGCTCTATTCATCTGACAGGATTGACATCAGCTCTGAGGTGGTGAAGATCCTTGATAAGAAAAAGGTTGCTCTATAAGGGCGTTTACAT
>JALRCK010000195.1 GCA_023262305.1 Deltaproteobacteria bacterium | reverse complement strand
AGCTCTTCGTCATGCCGCGCGGGATATCTTTATCATCCTTGTGCTTGAGTCTGACGAGCTCCCACGCCATGTCGCCCATGGAGACGAGCGGAACCATAAAGACGGCGCGGTCGAGTGTATCGAGGGAAGCCCACAATAATCCGACGTAGGCTCCAAGGCTCATCCCCATACAAGAGATACGCGAATGACCGCGGGCACGAATAAATCGGGTGAGGATGCGAAGATCATGAACGGCGTGAGCCATGGCAACGCAGGTGCGGATCGGATCAGCGCTAGGGAAGAGCGGCGCAGACCCCACCAAAGAATCGGGACGTCGACGACCGTGGAAGGGAAGCTCGACGAGGGCGACGTTGCATCCGAGAGAGAAAAAGAGTCCGGGAAGGAACGCGAGAGAATTTACTCGCTGATCGCCCATCGTCCACCCGTGAATCGCCACGATCGTTCTCCTCTCTGGGCGGTGCTCAGCGTGCTCCCAAAGTCTGACATACGATACCTGATTCTGAACGAGCGATGCATAATCGGGATCGTGCAACCATTCTTCGCCCGGAAAGGTCGAGTGAAACTCAAGATCGTATACGCCGCCGACCGGAAATCCGTGAATGGGCACTACCGAAGGGGCGATCTCTCTGTGATCGTCAACAAAGAGGCGTTGCAGCGACGATGAGCGACGAAGCTCTACTAACCGTTCGTGTTGGTGGTGGAGGGCTGCCACCTGCAGCCCCGGCGCGAAGGCATCGAGGGTCACAGATGAGAGGCTCTTGCCGAGTCGTTGAACGAGTCGATCGAGCCCACTCCCGCCCAGCATGGTGAGGCGCTCCACATCGCTTAAGCGCGCGTCGGATCGCCCATTCAAGATGCAGAAGTCGGAGACCGTCCCCTCGTCGTTCTCTGGTGTCTTAGCCACAATAATCCCTTCGTGTATGTATGATGTATCGGGATAACGTTGCGATTTTATAAGTGGAAGTTGGGGGACGCGAGAGACGAAAAAAAATTTCGCGTATGTGATTACAGTAAGTTACGTGAGCGGTAGTGGATTATCCAGCGCGTTTGGACAGCTCGAGCCGCGTTAAGAGTTCTTTCCTTTTGCAGAGGACTCTTCCCGTAAGCGCTTGTAAATCTCAGCGCGTGTGGTCTGCTGAGAGGTGTTTGAATGTGGCTTTACCTCATTGGCTGGTGTCGCGATCACTCCTGGTGGTGACTTCACCGAATCTCTGATCGTCGGAGTCTCAATCGCGACAGCGACCGGTTCTGTGAATCTCTTTCGGTCGGCGTTTTGTTGCGCAATCCGGGTAACTTCCATCTCGCCAAGTTTGGCGACGAGGCTTCGGTATTCCTGCTCAGAGATGCCGAGTTCAATGAGGGTCTTCAGTAACTTCTCGCGCTGCGCCCTGTTGATGTGTTGGGTCATGAGCTGCTGCATGATGAGTGCACGCATGCGTGCCTCTCGAGCTGTGTCGGTTCTTTTTCCTCTTCTCTTTGGTGCTGAACTCCCGCCCTGTTCACCCTCATCACTGCTTCCACTATCGGTGGTCGCGATCGGTGAGACAACCGTTGGGGGGATAAATGTTGGATAGTTGGCCGCTGGGGTTGTGGTCGTCGTGAGAGGTGCAGGAGTGTTGGGGGTAAGGGTTGCGATGCTTACTCGAAGCGGCTCTACCTGTTGATGCTCAAGCGGGAGAGACTCCTGAGTGGGTGGTAAGGTCTCCAACGCAACCTCTACTGTCGCGTTCACTGCATCTACTGCAGAATTTACTGGGTGTTTATGTGAGTTGGATATTGGGGTGGTGCTCAACGGTACAACCTCGCTTTCTGGTGGTGTCGTTGAAGTCCGGGTGTTCACAGGTGTCTCTTGCGAGAGCGACCCCTTCTCGAAATGGGCCGCGTCGGAGTTTGCCCTCTCAACCTTTGAGAGAACTACCTGTTCTGCGATAGCCTCCTGCGCACTCTCCGCACCTTGTTCGCGCGAGGTGATTGAATTCAAAGAAGCCGCCTCGACTAAGGGTGTCGTGCTTTCAAGTGCTCTTTGCGCTGAAGGTTGGAGCGGGGTCTCGCCTGTAACAGGTGCTCCAATAGACTCAGCCGCAGCGATCCTCTTGGATTCCTTGGTGGCATCGACCTTGGCGAAAGACCTCTCGACCTCTTCGCCCATCTCATGAAGCTTCTCTCGCTCCCTCCGTGCGGTCCTCTCCTGTGTCTTTTGTTGCACGCTTTCTGCGTACTGTTCACCTTGAACCTGGCGCTCGCGCTCATGGAGCTGCTCTACTTTGAGTGCCTCAGCTACCTGAAGAATGTAATCGGTATTCGCCGGCTGTGGCTGTGCGAGCTGCTGTGGAGTCGGTTGCGCTGTTATCGCTCCGTTTGCGGTAGCGTTGTGCATGAGGTTGCTCTGAAGCTCTTGTCGAGGGGTTGCGCTAGCGGCGATCAATCCTCCGAGTGCGAGGCTCGAGGCGGTCGCGTCTCCTTGTGGCTGTGAGGTTGCTACCCATTGTGGATGAGGAAGACCGTTTCCGGTAAGAGTGCCCGTAGAGATGCCATTTCCGATTCCAAGACCGAGCGAATTACCTGAGCCGTTTACGTTACCACTTCCGTTGGCATGTCCGAGAGGTACCCCATTTTGGTGGAGATTTGGGTTGAGTCCTGGCTGACTGGCAGCCATCTGAGGTCCAATTCCTGGACCAACGTGAGCTCCGCTCGGACTGGGTGTGACACCCTGAGGGGGAACGTGTAGTCCTGGAGCTGCAACGCCATTTCCATGCGGAAGATTTCCTTGGTTTGGAAGCTGATCTTGGTGTGGGGGAACTACTTGGATACCTTTACCGGGTGCGGACCCCCTTGGTGCCCCACTCTCGCCACCAGAAGGAGCGTTTCCGCCACCTGCGCCACCCTCACCACCACTCGGTGGTTCGCCCCCAACAGGTGGAGGGGCAGGAGGTGTTCGCGGCTGGTGTTGGTCAGCGCCGCTACTTCCGACATTTTGCGATGGTGTGGCGGTGGAATTGGCACTTGCTGCTGGCTCAGGTTTTGGTTGTGCCGCCGGAGCGGGGGTGGGCAACGCTGAGTCGGTGGGTGGGCTCTGCAGTTGTGCGGCAGGTCGTTGCCTTGCAACCAAGGCGTAGGCAGGGTCAACCTCCTCCATCTTTGGCTTTGCTGGGGGAGGCGTTCCAGTGCTTGCCGGGGGGGTCTTCTTCTTGAGGGCGATAGTAGCCTCCTCGGATTCAGCAAGTGGGGATCCTGGCATCTTTGTATCGGTAGGGCGCCATGCCGCCATACGACCAGACTTCCCGCCTCCCTCAATCAGGAACGTAGTTGGCTGCCACCCCTGTCCACCGGTTGTTTTGACCCAGATCTTCTGGGCGCTATCCCAGGCGTTACGGATACCGGAGGACGCAGCTGACCTCTCGGATATATGGAGGAGCTCTCCCCCTCTTCGGAGGTTTGGGGCTGCCTCTTCGGTGTACCCAAGGATCCGCTTTGCGCCACGTATAATAATGTTGCTTTGGCGTTGAGTGCCCTCACCGACGATCTGTTTGCCCGCTGCTTTGGCTGAAGCGGTTCCAGCGCTGGCCGTGTACTTCACAACCGAGTAGGACAGCGCGAAGAATAGACCGTCCCACATCAGCTCGTTCCAGAACGCCCCGTTGACGGTGTCGAAATCTTCGCCGTTAATGAATCTGCGACGGACCTTATCGAGTAGGTTGATTGAGGTCGCAACAGCGAAGCCTACCCCTGGTCCAAGCGCAGGAATAGCAGAGACAACTACTACCACTACAACCTTCGAAATGGTGATAGACCAGTTAAGGATCTTATCCTTTCGGGCGAGGTCGCTCTCAGCCTGAGCTGTCACACGAACCCACTCTTCGTGCTCCTTCTGGTCTGTAACTCGGTACACTACCTTTGCATCTCGCTGGCGGAGGAGGACCATCGCATTTTGGGTAGATTCAGCAGTGAGACCTCGAAATATCCCCTCGGCAGCATCCTTTGCGCGCAACCCAAACGTGGCTCGCATAAGCTCGCGGGTTTGGTTGCTATCAGTGAGTCCCCGCTCCATTGGCGTGAGGAGCTGCCTCTGTGCTGCGATACGCTTCTCGGTGAGCGGAATCTGAGCGTCGAGGTGCTTGCCTGACCACCACTCCCAACGCAATCCCCTCTCCCCTTCTTGAAGCATCTCCTCAGTGCGACCAGCAAGATTGGGATAGCGCTTGATCAGTTCGGCAACTCGCGCAGCTCGCTGCGCCTTGGCGCTCGAGGATCCTGACGACAGACCCCGGAGAACCGGGTCGCCCGTTGCCCAGATCTGCGCTCCCTCATAGGTTGCAAGGACCTGACGCGCTGCCTTTACAACGTTCTCGCGCGGTTCAATGAAGGCGTCCATCGCCTTCAGCTGCGAGGCCGCCTCAAGGCGGAGCGCGCGGATCTGTTCGAGCACTTCGGGCTTAAGAGCCGTTCCCGTTGAGAGCGCCGATACGATAATGCCGTTAATCAGGTATGCATCCATCTCCCGGAAATCCGTCTTTTGCGCCCTGACGTATTGGACGATCTTGGGCTCGTCGCGTAGAGGATCCGAGTGAGTTACAAATTTCGGAGCTGTCGGAAGCTTCTCAATTAAACGCTCAAGCGCCCGCAGCGCTTCGGCCTTTGCCTCGCGGGTCTCGGCGACGTTGAGCCACTGGGCGAACAGGGTCGGGTCAGTCAGCGACTTGAGCATCGCTTGGTTAATCGCCTCCTTCCGTTCACTCTCCCGAGCGCTCAGAACCTTCAGAAGCTTGTCATCGAAGTAATCCGGATTGCTTAACTTGATATTGTGACGGAAGTTCGGATCGATGCCGTCGATGCGTGCGAGGTCTTGCGAACTCTTTCCTTGGACAAACGTCGCAACCTCTTCTGGCTTGAGATCTTTATTTCTCGCCTTTACCGAGATATCGGCCATATCAGCTCTGACCCTGTCGTTTGAGGTCACTGCCTGATGGTAGCTCTTTGCTGCTGGCTGAAGCTTGTCCTGCGGAATGGCATCCTTAACGGAATCGTATTGGGCACTAGCGCGCAAATTTGAAAGGGTTTCAAGCTGCGCCTTTTCATTCTTTTCAGCGATGGCCCGGTTCAGGGTTACGATGTCGGCTTGTGCCAGCGCATGAGCACCACCCTTCATTAACGCGCCGATCCGCTCTGATTCTAATGGGAGCTGCTTGAGAGGCTGTAGGTCCCGAGAGAGATCTCCGGTCAGTGGTCGGGCGAAACCGAT
>JALRCK010000194.1 GCA_023262305.1 Deltaproteobacteria bacterium | reverse complement strand
GCACTGCGGTTGCCCCGGCTTCGTGTTGTCAACTGAAGCTCAATGCTCGTTCGAAGAAGGTCTCTGGGGAGATCCTGTGGGCCTTCGGTGTTGAGGGAGCCAAACGGTTGATCGGGAGTGTCGAGCATGGGGGCAGCTCAAAGCTCTTTGTGTGTTCGCTCAAACAGAGTGGGGTAACGTGCGGTGTAGTACCCTCCCTAGACCTCACTGCATCGCTGTGTTCAATTTCGCTCAAGGATGCGACCGTTGTTCTCATGAGCGACGAGGAGTCATCGGTGGTCTCTGACGTATTTGAGATCCTCAAGGCGTGTGAGGTGTACGGTGTCACGAGTCGGGTCATAGCGATGAGCTCTGAGTACCTCAAGACGAGAGAGCAATTTGGGGTTCCGATCGGCGCTTTCCAGGCGCTGCAACAGAAACTCGCCGACGCCTACGCGAACAGTGAGTCCTTGGGCGCGTTGTGTCGGTTCGCGGCTTGGAGTGTGCAGAACTCCCCGAGTCAGCGCGCTCTTACTGCGAGGGCTGCTATCGCTCAAGCTGTGGATGTCGGACCCGCAGTGTGCGAGGTTGCGATACAGGTTCATGGTGGGATCGGCTTTACGTGGGAGTACGATCTGCACCTCTTCTTGCGGCGCGCCAAGGTTATCCAGTCTGCCTTTCTCATGACTGGTGAGCGTGTCAACGATCTCCTAAGTCGGGCTCAGGTTGAGGGGTAGCCCTTCCTGCGCCGCCTGGAGGGGCGGGCTACGACCGCCCGTAAGGATCGCCTGCCTTGGTGAGGCGTATGTGATTTCATCGAGCGGGTTACATTTCACCGCGCATATTCGACGTTGTGGTCATGGAGGGGCGGGCTACGACCGCCCGTAAGGATCGCCTGCCTTGGTGAGGCGTATGTGATTTCATCGAGTGGGTTACATTTCACGGGCGGTCATAGCCCGCCCCTCCAATTATTGGATTTTTTAGCAGAGCCCCAGCTTCGTCTCCATCATCTCGCACCAGATATGGATGCAGGTGATGTGAACCTCCTGAATCCTTTCCGTTGCTGAGGAGGGCACTACGATCGCGATATCGCAGAGCCCGGCGAGCTTTCCGCCGTCTTTGCCTGTAAGACCGATCACAAAAGAGCCTTTTGCTTTGGCGGCGGTCACGGCGTTCAGGACGTTTTTGGAGTTACCGGATGTTGAGAGCGCAACCAGCACATCTTGTGATGTGCAGAAGGTCTCCGCGTAGCGAGCAAAAGCGTCATCAAATGAGATGTCGTTCCCCCAGCAGGTGAGAACTCCAGGGTCCGAGAAGTGCAGAGCTTTGATCCCCGGACGGTTTCGCTTGTACCGAGCAACCAGCTCCTCGCAGAGGTGCATAGCGTCGCACGACGAGCCCCCGTTTCCGCACGCGTAGATAGTTCCTCCGCCTTGAGCACACTGGGCGAGTCGCTTTGCGGCGGCACTGATGGTCGCCACAAAATCTGCGTTCTGAGAGAGGGCTGACTTGAGAGAGGCAGAATCGTTAAGTATCGCCGAGATATCTTGGTTCATAGGAGGTATCTCCCTGTGGAAACAATCGTGCTTGAGTATGGTACACAGGCTCAAAAAGGGAAAGGCGGTCTAGGAGCCTAATATGGCTCATGAATAGGGGGTGAGGTGAGGAAAAACAGATGTAGCCACCCGCATTCGGATTAACTAGACTACGGGTCACACAAAACCTAAAGAGGTCCCCGTCCCATGAGAGAATACAAGCTTTGGCTCGCTAAAATCGTTACCATCGTCATACTTACTTTTGTGTTCATCCCCCTCATCGCTGGTGTAATGACCGTCGCAAAGAAGACTGGTCCACGTGTGTCAGTTGTAGAGTTAGCTGGCGTCATTGAGGATTCGACTGAGGTTCTCAAGGAGCTCTACCACGCGGCGCGTGACAAGGACGTGAAGGCGATCGTTCTGCGCATCGATTCTCCCGGCGGTGCGGTGGCTCCCTCCGAGGAGGTGTTCAACGCGGTAAGGCGGCTCAAGGCTGAGAAGCCAATCGTTGTGTCGATGGGTTCCTTGGCGGCTTCAGGGGGGCTCTACTCTGCAGTGGGTGCTTCAAAGATCTTCTGCCAACCTGGCACCCAGACTGGATCGATCGGCGTTGTGATGCAGATTCCAAATTTTACGACGATCGCAAACAAGGTCGGCTTCGATATGATTACAGTTAAGAGCGGGGCTCTCAAAGATGCTGGCAATCAGTTCCGACCGATGACTGAGGTCGAGAAAAAGTTCCTCGAAGACACTGCCAACAAGGTGCACGACGCGTTTATAAAAGCGGTCGCCGAGGGGCGGAACATCCCCGAGGAGAAGGTTCGGACCTTTGCAGATGGTCGAGTGCTTCTCGGCTCTGAGGCTAAAGCGTATGGGCTCGTTGATGACTTTGGCGATGTCTATGATGCGGGGCGTGAGGCTTTGAAGCTTGCCAAGGTTGAGCTTAAGCCAGATGAGGTTCCAAACCTCGTCTATGTGAACGAGAAAAAGGGACTACTCCAGCGAGCGCTTGAGTCGGCATCATCTCTGCCCTCGTTGGTGCAAGGAGCCTCGGTGCCCACCCTCAGATATATAGCCCAGTAGGAGCTCCGTGCATTATGGCTCACTCGGTTCATGAGCGGAGTGTAATCGTTGCGGGGATCGGCACAGAGGTCGGCAAGACCGTGGTTTCGGCGATATTGTGCGAGCTTCTAGGGGGGCACTACTGGAAGCCGATTGCAAGCGGTGCAGATGATGGTCCAGCGGAGAGTGTGAGTGTCGCGCGCCTCGTGCGTAACGGTGTTGACCGAGTTTTTAGTGAACGCTATCTCCTCCGCAAGAGCCTCTCCCCGCATGCTGCCGCTGCGATAGACGGTGTTGAGGTGAGCCTTGATGAGTTCACGCTGCCGATTTGCGAGAAGCCCCTTGTCGTTGAGCTGGCGGGCGGATTGATGGTTCCTTTGAGCGATACGGCTACGAATGTGGATCTCATTCGTCGACTAGGTCTGCCCGTGGTAGTGGTCTCTCGGCACTACCTTGGGAGTATTAACCATACGCTCCTCACGCTTGAGGCGCTGCGGTATTACGAGATCCCGGTGCGAGGAATTATCTTTAACGGCGACGAGCTCCCTGATTCCGAACGCATCATCTCGCAGCTCTCTGATGTCCACATTATCGGCCGGGTTCCAGATCTTGGCGACGTGTCGGCTGAGCGTGTCGGAGAGTTCGCGCAGTCCTGTGGGTGGGGGCTATGAGAACCCTCTTGGATCGCGACCGGGATTGCGTGTGGCACCCTTACACACAGTCTGGTTTTGGGAGCGATCCCCTCCCGGTAGTACGGGGTGAGGGGAGCGCGCTGATTCTGGAAGACGGTCGAAGGATCATCGACGGCATCTCCTCATGGTGGTGCTGTTTGCACGGACACGGGAATCAGCGATTGGCGAGCGCAGCCGCACAGCAGTTTGAGACCCTCGACCATGTGCTCTTCGCCGGTGTCACACACGAGCCTGCGGTCGCTCTCGCAGAGCGACTCTGTGGGGCATACCCGCATTCATTTTCGAGGGTGTTCTATTCAGACAACGGATCTACAGCGGTTGAGGTGGCGATTAAGCTTGCGGTTCAGTTTTGGCGTAATCGTGGTGAACGGCGATTGCGAGTTGTTGCGCTGCACGGGGCATACCACGGGGATACCTTTGGAGCGATGGCTGTTGGTGCTCGCTCGGTGTTTACAAACGCCTTTGAGGATCTCCTCTTCTCGGTTGAGTATCTCTCACCTGAGGGTGGGGATGCAGAGGTTGCGCGGTGCGAAGAGTTGGCTCGGCAGGGAGATGTCGCATGCTTTATCTTTGAGCCCTCGGTGCAGGGAGCGGGTGGAATGAAGTTCATCGACCCAGCGGTATTGGATCGTTATTGCGCTATTTTTCAGCGCGGCGGGACCTTGTGCATCGCAGATGAGATCATGACCGGTTTTGGGCGCACGGGTCCGCTCTTTGCATCGAGTGAGATGGCGATAGCTCCGGATCTGGTGTGTCTCTCGAAGGGACTCACTAGTGGTACGCTCCCGCTCGCCGTGACGATGTGTCGTGAGGCGGTGTTTCGGGAGTTTGTTTCAGACGATCACTCACGCACTTTTTTTCATGGGCATACGTTCACCGCCAATCCTATCGCCTGTGCCGTTGCGCTTGCGAGCCTCGATATCTCTGAGAGTGAATCGTGCGCCAACCAGCGACTACGGATCAACGAAGCTCATTCCGAATTCGCTGAACGTGTGCGTGGGAGAAGCGGAATTGAAGGGGTTCGGGTGCGGGGTACGATCCTCGCCTTTGATGTCGTGACTCCCGAGGCGGGTGGGTATGTCAGCCCAGTCGCTCAACAGGCACGTCAGTTTTTTATCGACCGAGGCGTTCTCTTACGGCCTCTTGGAAACGTCGTGTACTGCATGCCGCCGTATTGCGTCACTGACGAGGAGTTGGAGGTCGTTTACTCGACCCTTGAGGATTTTGTGAACCACTTAGGCTTATAGGAGTCGAAGGGGAGGTTTCGAAGTCGGCTACTCAGCGGCTGCGAGGAGTTCTGGTGCCATGCTCTTCTCTGAGCGCTCGTTCCACCACACAACGAAGGCCATCCACGCGAGTGGCATAAAGATAAGCGCCTTGATGAAGATGTAGACGATAAATGTCTTAAGAACGTAGTCCTGCGTTGCCATGAGGTATCTCCAAACCGCGTGAGCACTATCGATCACTCTCGGGGGATATGGCAAGACCGGTCGGTTTTGGATACTAAGGGCGCGAATCCGTCGCGCCGGTCGGGTGATTTCAGTCACTTAGCTGAGAGGTTGGACCCTGGACGACCTTTATCGTGGCTTTTTTGGGGCCGGCCCTCTGAAGGGGCGAGGTGCCGGAGCACTTGGCAGTGGGTTCCCATTCGGATACTGCGGAGCTCCGAGTTTAGGTCCGGAGCTCTCGGGCGGATCGTTTCCGCCAAAGAGGGGGAGGATGTGTGACTGGTAGTTGAACGGAGCAGGATCGCCCGCACACACCTTAACGCAGCACGCGAAACCTTTCGGAGTTCCGAACGCCGCTATCGGGTACTGAGAGAATTGTCGGGCAGGGGCCTGTTTGGGGCAGAGATTTTCAGGCTTCAGCATGACGTAGCTTGTGCAGCCCGAGTACCCCACCTCCGGACGTTGCACCGCGTTGAGTGTCTTGCGCCACAATTCTTCGTAGGTTTCACATTTTGGAAGACATG
>JALRCK010000193.1 GCA_023262305.1 Deltaproteobacteria bacterium | reverse complement strand
ACTTTAAAGAGGTATCGCCGATTAAAGAACGGTTCGGTCATGCTGATCCCAGCAAACCCAACTATGCAACCGATAACCGTAGATAAGGTGACGATTCAGGGCAGGCTTATCGGAGTGATTCGGGAGCTGCACTAAAAGTTTTAGCAGGCGCTTTTTCTCTTTAGCATACCATCGTTTTAAGGCATGGTTTGGCTGCAGGGAGACGAGCGACCGAGATTAAATCGATAGAGCACAAACTAACAGAAACTAAAAAGATATAACTGAGTAAAACGAGGAGAAAGACTATGGAACTTTACGATAGAGATGGAGAGACAGGCGGGGAAAAAGACAAAGCTCTCTCAACAGCGATCTCACAGCTTGAGAAGAAGTACGGTAAAGGCGCAATCATGAACCTTGAGGCCGATGCAGGAACTGTCATGGAGAGCTACTCCACCGGCAGTCTCTCGCTCGATTTAGCGCTCGGTATCGGAGGAATCCCAAAAGGTCGTATCTGTGAGATTTACGGGCCTGAGTCCTCTGGTAAAACGACACTCGCTCTCAGCACGACGGCAGAGGTTCAGCGGGCTGGTGGAACGGTCGTGTACATCGATGCAGAGCATGCACTAGACGTCAATTACGCTAAGAGACTTGGCGTAGATACAGCAAAGCTCCTTGTGAGCCAGCCAGACTGCGGCGAGCAGGCTCTTGAGATTGCAGAGGCTCTCGTATCCTCTAATTCAGTGGACCTCGTTGTTATCGACTCTGTTGCAGCTCTCGTTCCTCGCGCTGAGATCGATGGCGAGATGGGAGATATGCAACCTGGATTGCAAGCTCGATTGATGAGCAAGGCGCTTCGAAAGTTGACCGCGATCACTGCGAAGTCTAACACCACAATCATCTTCATCAACCAGATCCGCATGAAGATCGGGGTTATGTTCGGCAGTCCAGAGACAACAACGGGCGGAAACGCTCTGAAGTTCTACGCATCCGTAAGACTTGATGTTCGTCGTATCGGTCAGATCAAGGACACCAATGACGTTACTGGTAACCGAGTTAAGGTGAAGGTCGTTAAGAACAAGGTCGCGGCTCCATTCCGTGAAGCTGAGTTCGACATCATCTTCAACGAAGGCGTCAGCATTCTTGGAGAGATCATCGATATCGGTAGCGAGAAAGGAATCATCGACAAGGCTGGAGCATGGTTCAGCTATAAGGGTGAAAGGATCGGTCAGGGTCGTGAGGGTGCCAAGCAGTTCCTCCGCGAGAACCCGGAGATGGCCAGAGAGATTCGATCTCTCATCCTTGATTCCGTTGGAGTCCTCAAACGGGAGAGGCAACACACGAGGACCTGACAGCCACGGAGAAGGTCTCTAAGGGCAAGAAGAAGGCAGTCGCCAACGGCTAAGCACCATTTGAGAGATTCTTTTCTTCTGTTGAACCCAGGATCGTACAGGTCCTGGGTTTTTTTATTTGTTGAGATTATTAGATTTGAGATGTGTGGCAGCCTGTTTGCGCAATTTCGCGATTGAGCGCCCTCCCCCACCTATGAAACAATGACCGTAGCCTGCTCTCTCATACTAACCCGGTCGGGTGCTATGAGAGAGTTGGTAACTTCCTCTGCGCACGGGTTACCATGTTTCTGACCGCCTCCGGCCTCATCTATGAACGGGTCTACCTTGTAACGCTCGGATCTACCTGCCGATACGCCATAGTTGCTGAGGATGGCTCCCTCACCCTCACCGATCCGGGAGCATCAGTACATATCGCAGCGTTGCAAGAGCGGCTTTCACGACTGAACATCTCACTCGCAAGCCTCAAGCACATCTTACTGACTCACCTCGACGCCGACCGGATGGCCGGTATTCCCCTGCTTCGTCGCGCACATCCTCAGGTTAAGATCTTTGGCACCCCTGGTATGCATGCGGCACTCTCTGATTCGAACTTCATCAGGGAGTTATACGAGAGTGACCAACGCATCTCCTCATGGTTTCCAGGAACCTCTCATCCTGCCCTCCCCTTCGACGAATTTAGGCAGGCACTCACCCTTGATAAACTGCTTCCCGACGGAGATTCTCTCGCTCTCGACGATGATGTAACGATCAGGTGCGTCACTACTCCGGGGCACCGTTCTCACTCTTCTGCATACCTTATAACGCCACACCAATTTGCCATCGTCGATGAGACGTTCGGCTACTATCGTGGGCGACTTCTCGCAGCGCCAGGCGCAGACACAGGACTTACTGAGGCGCTTGCCTCCATCCGCAAGCTAAAGAACATTGAATTAAGTGGCCTCGGTTTCAGCTATGGGGGTGCCATTACGGGCTCTCTCTCCAAACGTCACATCGAGTCGCTCATTCAGAACACTGAGGATCTCTCTAGGGAGGTTGTGAAGGCGCGTAGGGAGGGGTTCGCTGAACAAGACATTGAAGAGCAGGTGCGAGCGAGCTTCTACTCTACAACATCGCTTGACCCTTGCCTTCTCGAGAGCCTGCTCATGACGCACGCATCGATCATGCGGCAAGTATCACGCACTACCAATTAAGCTTTACATACACGAGCGCGTGGTCGGAGGCGCTCTTCGGAGCGTAGATGACACCTGAATCGTACTCACCCTCATGAAACGGACTCTTCCAAGCGAAGGGCAAGTACTCGGCCGGCATCAAGATATCGTCGAGCCAAGAGTACTCACCTTCATAGCTGAAGGTCCCTGGCAGAGAGTGCACTCGCTCATTTCGCGCAAAGACGCTGAAGAGCCGCTGCGGTAGGGACCTCTCGTTTTTGCAGATCGGAACTCCGCGCTTGCTCAACCTACAGTCACCGTCCTTACGAAAGCTCTGAAGAACAAGACTACCTTCAAGGATCCGAGCACTGGCCACATCATAGTTCCCATTTCGATCTCCGAGCACCAACAACAGGGAGTCAGACGATGCAAATGATTGCTTATGACGCGCATCAATAATTCGCCGCAACGCCTCCGCCATCTCCATGCGATAGGTCTCCCACTCCAAACCGGTGGGATCGGCAGCCGCCCCCCGTTTTGATTTAAAATGAAAATTGATCAGCGAGACCGTTTTAAGCTCCTGGCGATTACGAGATGCCACTGAGAGCTGCAACTCCATCGGGGTTCTCAAAAAGAGCCGCGGTCGTTGCTTTTCAGTCAATTTTGGAAGCTCAACTTTAGCGTAGGATACAGCACTCAAGATCGTTGCTCGATCCTCTGCAACGAGGTAACCGAGAGTCATGCCACCCTCTGCAGGCGGTGCAACCCTCGACACGAATACTCGATTATCTCTTTTGCCGAGCTGCTTCGCGAGCTCATCAAGCGCAGCTTTCGCGTCAGCCTCCTTTTCTCCCATGACCTCTTGAAGGGCGATCACATCACAGTTTGCGGCGTCAAACCTCTCTACCAACGCGGCTATCTTCTCTGCATGAGCAGATGGCGTATACGATGGATTACGAACTTTAATGGTGGCGTAGGTCCCGTACATCTTCAGGTTCTGAGAACATACGGTGAGGTCACTCGGTCCTCGCGGATCTTCTCCAACCGTGAGTGTCGGACGCGCCTTCTTTTTCTTGGGCGCCTCTACTTCACTTGCTTTCTCATCAGAGGGGCTCTCGCTCTTTGCCTCTTTTGCCTCTTCAGCGTGTGAATATTGGAATGGTGAAATAGCGGCACCTGCGCCCAATCCAACGAACACCACGACCACAGATAGCCTACAAAAATCGATTACGCTGCGCATGAACGAACTCTCCATGAACTTCGCTGCTGTTTTGTCTGTGTATCAAAAACAGATTCAAGGGGCTGTCTCGATTCAAGAGCGCCTTGAATCTTCAGCACAGCGAATCTTCCTATCAAAATCGCATCAACGATATCCTGATGTCTCTTGAGTTCCTCATCAGAGGCTTTGATTCCAAAGCCCTCTAGGGTTGGTGCGTACAGGTATTGCACCGTGCGAACCGCAGCGGCCTTGACCTCTGTGCGACCGACTTGCTTTCCTTTTAATCCCATTACCTCGTACTGAACGGAGCGCGGATTCACCCGCCCGGGAACAGTGACACCGAGGTCTCTTCCAGATGATTCGAAGAGCCCCCTGACCTGCTCAACTTTGATGGCGTTCAAAGGGTCCTTCATCGTCGTGGGAGCCTCACAGACCAAAACATCGGCCCCTCCAAGAGTGAGGTCCGAGATGACCTTTTTTATCGAGCCCTGCAGCCGTTCAAGTCGAGTAGCCATCGGTAACGAGGGGGGTGCTCCCTTGATCTTTCCAACTGCCACTACCTCGCCGGCAGGGATGGAGAGGAGAGCCCACCCGGAGCATGTAAGGCTTGGGTCAACGGCCATGAGGTAACGGAGGGGATTCATGGTCTCATGATAAGCCCTTACCTACCTTCCTCGCTACTCACTCTCTTGGTCGGGCGTGCAACCGATAGTGACGCCCGGCTGCCCTCTCTCAACGGCTCAGAGCGTCGCACCGATGGTACGTGTCCCTGGCGATCCCCACCCGATCACGCAGCTGGACCACTCAGTGATTGGGCTTCAAAACCCTGACACCGCCCCCCTCACCATCCTCCATAATGCGTCAGAAGTTGCCAGCGCTCACCGTGACAAGTCCTCAAGAAGATTCTGAGCCATCCCCTCCACAGACCCCGCTGCTGGTACACCCTACCCTCCGGATGTGTTGAACTGCTCAATATAATCAACATGATGGCATCACTGACTACGATCCGAAGCAATCCTCTCCCCTCTCAAATCAGACTCCCCCTCCCTGGGTGGACAGCCCCCTGGACGGCTGGTATAAACGCCCGTCGGGTCCAGGCTTATAGCGAACAGCCTTGGCTCACGACTACATAGGTTGGGCGCATGATAAGCCCCGCCCAGTATTACATTTTTTGTTTGCGCCCTTGGACAGAAGGTTCCGGTCCTCAAACAAAAATCCTTCCCACGCGGAGAAAACAATGGAGCATGAAGTTCTCACTGACCTGTTTGCGAAGATGCTGCGGATTCGGCGCTTCGAGGAGGAGGCAGCCCGACTCTACACCGAAACGAAGATCGGCGGGTTCCTGCACCTGTATATCGGACAAGAGGCCGTAGCTGTTGGAACGATATCGGTTCTAAAAGAGACCGATTACATCATGACCGGTTATAGATGCCACGGTCACTACCTCGCACGCGGTGGCTCAGCTCGCGCTGGAATGGCAGAGCTCATGGGTAAGGAGACCGGTTGCGCTAAGGGGCGTGGTGGGTCGATGCACTTCTATGACGCCGAG
>JALRCK010000192.1 GCA_023262305.1 Deltaproteobacteria bacterium | reverse complement strand
ATGCAAAAAGCTTAACCCTTTCTTAGTAGATTAGGAAGGTGTTTGTGGGGAGGGGGACGTAGCCGTTCTACAGAGGCAGGAATGGGGCAATCGAGAGTTGGGATGAGTCCCTTGTGACCAGCTCCGCGACGGTCTCCCCCACGGCCGCGGAGTGTTTAAAGCCGTGACCAGAGCAGGCTGAGACAACGATGCACTGCGGCATCTGCGGGAGTCTTCCAATAAGGAAATCCGATGTCGGGGTTACGGTATAGAGGCATGTTGTGGAGCGGAGACTCGATGCTTCCAGTAAGGGCATGCGACCCGAGAGGTGTGTTTCATAAAAGTCGCGCGTTTCAGAAGGTGACACGTCTCGCGGGACGTTATCCGGATCCACCAGGTCGCCGTAAGACTCCGATGCCACCTTGATCCCGCCCTCCCTCCCATCAATAGCAGGGAAACCGTAGATACCACCCTCCGTGTCACCAAATGACCAGATAAACACCGGACACCGACCAGGAGCAAAAAGCTCATGCTGCTCTTTGATTGGGAACCAATAGAGGGTCTGACGAGTGACTCGCAGCGAGGGGAACGTGCTCGGAAAGATACTCTGGAGCCAAGGTCCCGCAGTCACAACGAGCTGTTCCGCGGAGTAACGGGTTACATCAGTCGATAGCTCGATCCCACCATGAGCTGTCTCTCGAAGCTCTTTCACGCGTTCCCCGCACCGCAGGGTCGCCCCATGTTTTTTTGCTAACTCGATCTGAACTTTGACGCATACTTCAGGTTTAAGGTACCCGGCATCAGGTTCGAAGTACGCGGATGCCTCGTCCCCGGCAGCGAATTGAGGAAACCGTGCGCGTAGGTCGGAGCTTGAGAGTATCTCATGTGTATTGCCGTAGTGGTTCGCTGCCGCTATGGTTGTGCCGAGAAAATCACTCTTGTTGTGAAAACGACCGAGGGAGTGTCTATCTCCGATGATCAGCCCCCCAACGGGAAAGAGCATCCGCTCGTTTGTCTCGCGCTCGAATTCTCGCCACAGTTCGTGAGAGCGGATCGCGAAGGGGGTGTATGCGGTGCCCTCGCCGATGGCGAGGCGGGTAATCCTCGTTTCCCCGTGTGACGATCCGTGAATGTGGGGTGGATGAAATTGATCAATCCCGAGGACTCGCTTGCCGACCCTGGCGAGCTGGTGCAGTGAAGCTGAGCCCATGGCCCCAAGACCAATCACGATTACGTCGTAGTGTGAGCTGCTCGTCATTGACCCGTTGTATCACGTGGGGAGATGTATGCCACCACTGTAGCTTTTTTCTCCGCAACGGAGCTATCGTATTTTACAAGGAGAAAATGCAGAAAGCCGCCGCGTCGAAAAGGCGCGACGGCTTCCTACCAGCCTTATGAAATCAGGCGCGGGTTACTTGGTTCCAGACACGGTGGTCTGGTGGAACCAAAAGAGATTCCCGATGAAACCCACAAAGGATTTCCAATCCGCTGGGGAGGACTGGACGTCGGTGATCGTGGCACCCTTCGGAACAAGTGCGCGAGCGGCAGCTTGGTCGTCCTCTGGGATGGGGTAGCCAAGAATTCGGAAACACTCAGCATGGGTTGAGAATTGATTGTTCGTTTCACGCATTCCGGAGCATCCCGAAAGGAGAACTACACCCACACAAAAAGCCAACATTTTTTTCATACGTGCCCCCTTAAAAAAGAAGATTTATCGGATACTATGCCCAGCTAGGCGAGCTGGACAAGAGCCTTTACCACAAGACCTCCTGACCCTTGCAAACTGAAAAAAGCGAAGTGTCCCCCGGGGCGGTAAAATTGGGTGCTCCATAGGGAGAAAAACTTCCCACCCATTAGGTCGAGGAAGCACCTTTTTAGGGCTTCTTAGATCTCTCAGGGGGTGAGTTCTTTGTCGCAGGCGCGGCTGCTTCGCGCTCCGGCGGCGGAATTTTGTGAACCCACGAATGGTACGAAAATCGCAGGTTCATGTCACAACTGAGGCAACTCCCGATATCCTGAAATACGATCGGTACTGGGCGTTGGCACGTCTTGCAGGTGCCAATAAAGAAAGATCGATCTGGCTGAAGCATCCCCAAAAAGATGGCGCTCACTAGGATAAAGATAATCTGCTGGTTCTGGTCGTCAGCAGGAAAATCAGCACATGCGCCGACGAGACTGATCATTCGGGCGAGTGCCAGCGGGAGTATCGCGAACACGATCACCTGCTGCTCCCAGCGCTGGACCTTCGCCCAGGGATTTGAGGCAAAGAGCGCGTTGTCCTCACGCGTCTGCTTTCCTACCTGGGAGAGGAATTTTCGGCTGCTCCATGCCACCACGGCGATGATGAGGAGCAGGACTCCCCGAGGCAGTTGGGAGAACATCAACACCTTCAGGATCAGCACTGCTCCGACGCCGAGGGCGAGCGTTATAGGGAGCCCTTGCGAGCCGACGGTCAGGCTCTTCGAGTGAAGGACCCTTAAGCTTGAGAGCACCTTGTGCACGGTGCGTTGCGCCAGAAAGGGGAGCGATGCAAGCGCACAGAGGATCGCCAGCAAGACGGCCGTATCGACGGGGAGGAGAGGAGTTGCGAAGAGGGGAAGGAGAGGATCAAGGGCAAGTGAGGCGATCAAGATCTGCCACACAAGGTGAGAGCGTGCGTGAGGACCCTTTCGGACCCGCTCGGAAGAACGTCTTGAATTTATTCTATTAGGTAGTACCCTCACACGCATCCGATGTGAATGTTCTGAACGAGGAGTGCCCGTGGCTAAATCTGGCGACCCATACCTTACCGTAACGGAGGCGACCCGCCAGATCAACGATACCTTTGAAGCAGTTTTTCCGCAGCTTCTTTTTCATGGTGAGATCTCGCAGCTGACGGTAGCTGCAAGCGGGCACCTCTATTTTTCAGTGAAAGATCAGGGGGCTCAGCTCTCGTGTGTGATGTGGGCTGGGATGGTTAGGACGCTCTCGTTCAAGCCGGCTCAAGGCGTGGCGGTGCGGGTGCATGGGCGCCCAAATGTGTATGCTCAGTCGGGGCGCTTTCAGATCGTGGTGTCACGGCTCCTTGAAGATGGAGAGGGCGAACTTCAGAGGAAATTCCTGGAGCTTAAAGATCGATTGCAGCGGGAGGGGTTCTTCTCGGTTGAGCGAAAACGACCGCTGCCGTTTTTGCCTAGAGCGGTAGGTCTCGTCACATCAAAAACTGGGGCAGTGCTTCACGACATGATGGTCAAGCTTCGTGAGCGATTTCCATCGATGGTCGTCTATCTCTCTGAAACCAGGGTGCAAGGAGATGGAGCAGCCAAGGAGATCGCTTCGGCGATACGAAAACTCGACGAATCGAAGCTGGTTGATGTGATTATCGTTGCGCGGGGAGGAGGTTCGCTCGAGGACCTGTGGGCCTTCAACGAGGAGGAGGTCGTCAAGGCGGTCTTCGCTGCATCTGTACCCGTGGTATCCGGTGTTGGACACGAAACCGACACCACGTTGTGTGACTTCGCCGCCGATGTGCGGGCGCCGACGCCAACGGCAGCAGCTGAGATGGTAGTTCCAAAGGTGAGTGACCTCTTGCAGCGAGTAGGAGAACTTGAGCGCCGATTGAAAGACTTCGATCGTTGGTTGCAGCCCTTGGTGCAGAGGGTAGACGAGCTCTCAATGCGACTCGACGCCAGAGCCGGCATGGTGGTGGCGGAGGCTAAGCTCCGAATAAAAGCGGCTGAGGCACGCCTGACAAGCATCAAACCCGACAAGGTCCTTGAGTTGTTGCGTGGCAGGATAGATCTCTTCCATGGGCGGCTCTATCGGGTTGGGATGGCCTCAACCGATCGGCACCGAGCGACGGTGACCCATCTTCATGAACGACTGCGTAGGGCGATACCGAGCGAGAGGATAGCTCATCACCGCGGTATCGTTGATTCGCTTGGAGGTCGGCTCCTCGTTGGTGTGCAGCGCGGAGTTGAGGATGCTCGCTCGAAAGTTGTAAGCTTGGGACAGCGCCTCGACTCAATTAATCCGCAGAGGGTCTTGGATCGAGGATATAGCATCGTGCGCGTTAGCGGAAAAAATGTTCGCTCCGTGGTAGATGTTTCCAGCGGAGACACCATGGAGATCTCGGTTTCAGATGGAGTAGTGTTAGGAACTGTCACGCAAAGATCCAAGGAGAGATAGGTATGGCAAAGGCAAGCAAGGAGATCGTCGTCACGCTTGAGGCGCTCTTGAGCGGAGAGGTTTCAGAGGAGCAGGTGAGCGCGCTCAGCTTTGAGCAGGCATTGCGACTCCTCGAGGAGGTGGTTACCTCTGTTGAGAGTGGGAGCCTTCCGCTCGATCGGGCCATCGGGTCATATGAACACGGCACCTCTCTGATCAAGCACCTCCGTAAGCTCCTTTCCGGGGCTGAGGAGAAGTTGCGTGTTTTGAATCAGGGGTAGCCACCCCATTCCCACCGAGCGTTTTCAAGCACAGTTTCCAGTTTAGTAACGCTGTCTGGTTGTCTCACGTATGAACCTCCCACGTGCCTATGGGCACCTGCATGCAGGTATTCAGCTGCTTATCGCTTTTTTATTTTGAAACTGATGCAAAACTCGGACCTGACCGGAAAAGGGGGCAAGAGTTTAGGAAGCTTTGGGGGAAGTATATGAACTCTCTTTACTATGCGCGCCGGGAACTATTCCCGGCGCAATGGGGGGCCACAGTTGTTGAGTACACCTTGATGGTGGGGATCGTTGCAACCGTTGGTATCTGTGCAATACGAACGATAGGGAACTCTATCGCCGGTTCGGCAGACCCTTGTAATCCAGGAATGCTAGTGCGAGCCGCTCAGATTCTTGGTGGTCAAGAAGCTCGTGAACGCACATGCAAAGACCTGCCAGTCCCGTAGCCTTGTTCGGCGCTCGTTACCTGATCGGAAAAACGCGGTTAAAAATGATGGGCTGGTGCAACTCTCAATCGGATAACCAGCTCCCTTCGCAAGAGTGCCGAGCGCCAGATAGTATGCCAGAAGACAGCAAGCCAGAGGACCGGACAACGAGCCGGGAGACATGTGCCAGACAACGCGAGCACGAGAGACCACTTTGGAGATTAAAGTGAGGCCCGAGCCGGATTCGAACCGGCGAATGACGGTTTTGCAAACCGTTGCCTTAGCCAACTTGGCGATCGGGCCAGAAAAGAGATCTGGAGGAATGGTTGTATCGTGGTAGGCAAAAAATATCAATAAGTGAGGGCGGTTGAAGCTGAGGGGAGGGGCGGCTGTTCCTTAGCAGAGGCGAGCCCATCGAAGAGCG
>JALRCK010000191.1:3819-5268 GCA_023262305.1 Deltaproteobacteria bacterium | reverse complement strand
ATGGCGATTGGGGGAACAATCCATTCTGGCAGCCATACGCTCCATACGATTACATCTCGGACTCAAATCGAACTCGTCACAGCGCGACTGAGGAGCTGAGGCTCACAAGCCAAGATCCTCTCTATCAACACGGAGAGGATTGGCGTTGGGTAACGGGGCTCTTTGGGCAGAGGCTCACGGAGGATACGGCTACTGACCAGTTCTCTAACAGTGAGGTTTACGATTCAGTGTCGAGTGACTACAGTGCTAACACCGGTGCGGTGTTTGGTGAAGTGGAGGCGCCGCTTGGTCATGGAACCTCTGTGGGAACGGGTCTCCGCTTCGAGCAGCGAAACGCCCGATATGAGGACACGCGTGAAAGTGATTTCTCCCCGACATACTCGATGCTAGGTGGAAACGTCTCGTTGCAGCACGATCTTACCAAGAATCTTCGAGGATACGTCTCGGTCTCTCGAGGATTTAAAGGGGGAGGGTTTAACACGGGGGTCAACGTGCCTCCGGATATGGTTCAGTACGACCCAGAGTACCTTTGGAACTATGAGACGGGAGTGAAGGGGGCGTTTCTTAACAAGCGGCTCACCACCAACCTGGCCGTTTTCCATGATCAACGATACGATCAACAGTTGAAGTTCGCGATTCAGAACGACCCGAGCGACCCACTTTCATATACCTACATCACGCAGAGCGTCGCCCAGGGACGCAGCACAGGAGTTGAGCTTGAGAGCACCTACCAACTTTTGCCTTGGCTCGACTTCTTCACCTCGGGTGCCCTGATGCACTCCGAGTTCACAAGCGTTCCGAGTGAGGCTGACTACCTTGAGGGGCGCGCTTTCTCTGTCGCCCCGGCGTGGCAGTACTCCGCTGGAGCCCGCGTTGATTTCGGGGATGGTTTCTTCTTGAGAGTTGAAGAGACCGGACGCGACTCCTACTACTTTGATGACAGTAACGACCAGAAGAGCAGCCCTTACAACCTCTTCAACGGAACCGTTGGGTATGAGAAGGGGGGATGGAAGGTTCTCGTATGGAGCCGCAACCTCTTTAATCAAGCCTACGCCGTGCGAGGGTTCTACTTCGGCAACGAGCCCCCCAACTTTGAGAACAAACTTTACGTCCAGCAGGGGGATCCGCGGACTTTTGGCGCGACGGTTTCGTACTCGTTTTAGGTAGGAGCGGCTTCCACCCTTGTTTCGAGTCCTTACCGTGAAATGTTAGCCTTCGATGAGTTTGGCTTGGCGACTGAATAGTCGATATGAAACCTCGTCTCAGGGAGGCGAGCGAGCCATAGGTTCCTCGTTGCAGGGTGTATGATGAGGAATTTATACTTGAGACATATGAGCGCTAACCGTATCCGCAATCTCCTTATCGTTTTAGTTGCCTCCTCCACTGTTGTCGGGTGTGCCGGTCTTAACGACCCGTATGACCCATACTATGGATCTGGAGGCGGGGGGC
>JALRCK010000191.1:0-3809 GCA_023262305.1 Deltaproteobacteria bacterium | reverse complement strand
TATGGTGGTGGCGGATACTAGGGCAGGGATCCCTACTATGGTGGTCCGGGTTACGGCGGAACTTCGTACCAAGACCGCAGGGAGCGTGAGCGATTAGAGGAGGAGCGCCGGCGATTGGAGCGCGAACGTGAGCGCCTGGAGCGTGAACGCGAGCGGCAAGATTCTTACCGACCACCACCACCACCACCCCAGTACAGACCCCCCGCCCAATATGATAGGTGTCCGGCTGGGTTCTCCCCAAGTGAGAACAAGTGCTCCAAAGAGGAGCGTAAGCGTGGATGTAAGGATATCAGAATGCCTAGTGGCTTGGGTTGCGTGAAAAGATAGGCGATACTCCTCCGCGGTAACACGGAATTACTCCTCGGAGGAGCATGAAACAACCCACCTCTGCCATCAAGGACCGAATCGACGCCCTCGTGGATGAGCTGCACGAGCATTCGCATCGCTACTACGTACTCTCTCAACCCACCATTAGCGACGCTGAGTACGACGAGAAGTTTCGTGAGCTGGAGCGGCTTGAGAAGGACTATCCCGATCTTGTTCGGCCCGATTCGCCGACGATGCGGGTGGGGGCCAAGCCCCTTGAGGGATTCCCTACCGTGCAACACAAGATCCCGATGCTCTCGCTCAACAACGCCATGAACGAGGAGGAGCTGGTTGATTTCGACGAGCAGGTCCGACGCTTTCTCGCCAAAGATGGACACGACCTCGAGGAGATCGAATACACGATAGAGTTCAAGTTCGATGGGGTCGCGGTTTCGCTCTCATATGAGAGCGGGGTTCTCGCTCAAGGAGCGACCCGCGGTGATGGTACGACGGGAGAGGATGTCACCAGTAATGTTAAAACTATCAAGTCGATCCCTCTGCGTCTCCGTGGAGCGAAGGCAAGCAAGGGAAGTGTCGAGATCCGGGGAGAGGTGCTCTTTCGCAAGAAAGAGTTCGAGTCGCTCAACGCTGAACGGCAGGATCGTGGCGAGGAGACCTTCGCGAATCCACGTAACGCGGCATCGGGAAGTCTGCGTCAATTAGATCCTCAAGAGACCGCGCGACGTCCGTTATACTTCTTTGCGTATGGACTAGGGAGTGTTGAGAATAACGGAGACTTTTCGCGCGCGAGTCTCAGCGATGCCATGAAAGAAGTTGAGAACCTCGGATTCTCGATCTCTCCGGGTTTTAAGACCGTCAAGGGTATCGAGGCCCTTCGCTCAGCATATCGGGACGCGGAGGAGGGACGGGACTCACTTCCGTTTGAGGTCGATGGGATCGTCATTAAGGTGAACGACCTCGCTCTCCAAGAGAGGCTCGGGTTTCGGCAACGCTCGCCTCGTTGGGCGATCGCCGCTAAGTTCAAGCCGGTCGAGGCGGTTACGACCTTAGAGGACATCATCATCCAGGTGGGGCGCACCGGTGCGTTGACTCCGGTGGCGGTTTTGACGCCGGTAAGGGTCGGTGGTGTGATCGTATCTCGCGCCACATTGCACAACCAAGACGAGATAGAGCGTAAAGGGCTCCTGATCGGTGACAAGGTGGTGGTTCGCAGACAGGGAGATGTGATCCCTGCTGTGGTCGCCGCGATGACCGCGTCTCGGACCGGCGATGAGAAACCATTCAAGTTCCCTCACAAGTGCCCAGAGTGCTCTACGCCTGTTGAGCGAGTTGCCGATGAAGCGGTGACGCGGTGCCCGAACCCGAGTTGCCCTGCAAAAACGCACAACCGCATCCTGCACTACGCGTCCCGGGACGCCATGGATATTGAGGGGCTGGGGGACAAGATGGTTGCTCTTTTGCTGGAGCACGGTGTCGTTAAAGAGTTGCCGGATATCTACACGCTAACCGTAGAGCAGCTGCAGGAGCTCCCGCGCATGGGGGAGCTCTCAAGCTCGAATCTGGTCGAAGCGATAGCCGCGAGCAAGAAGCGACCATTAAGTCGTTTTATCTTCGCGCTCGGGATACGCCACGTTGGAACGAAAACGGGCGCTGTCATTGCGCGGAGCTGCCGAACTATCGAGCGCTTTGTAAAGCTCGATGAGGGGACTCTCCTTGAGATGGAGGAGATAGGACCGGAGACGGCAAGGTCTGTTGCGGAATTCCTCGGCGATAGTCGAGAACGGTCGTTGATCGAGCGCCTTGTTGATCTCGGTGTGCATCCTCACCCGGAAGCCGCGCCGGTGAGTGATGGTGTGTTCAAAGGGAAGACCCTTGTTCTTACTGGAACCCTTTCGACGATGTCGCGAAAAGAGGCGGAGGATCTCGTTGTAAAGAACGGGGGAAAGGTATCTTCCTCGGTGAGCAAGAAGACGAGCTACGTTGTTGCTGGAGAGAGTCCTGGCTCAAAACTCGATGCCGCGATGAAGCTAGGCGTACCGGTCATTACCGAAGATGCATTTCGCGATATGGTGCGATAGCCCCGGTTGACCTACGAAAAACGCGTAAAATGGGGTGTTTTGCGGTTTTTTGTTCGTCTTTTTGAAGGATTCTTTCGATTTTCTGAGGATCGAAAAACTCTTGTAACCCCCGCACGCTACGCTCTTTTTTTGTTGGGCTCCCAGATAATCTGAAGCATTTTCGAAAAAAATGCGGAAATGTGGCTGAGATCGTGTCACATGGATCTCACCTCTCGCCATAACACTTTCAAAGACAGTCGATGATGATTGTTTTTGAATAAGGTTTTGAGAGGTTGTTCAATGTTCGATTTCTTCGAATCAAATTCCGGGAACACGGCAATCCTTCAAATCGACGCAGAGCATTCACACCTTCGGTGTGAGTCGGTCAGCGAGCTTATGCGAGCGATGATTCTGCGCACGATAGAGGATTTTAACTCGTGTCAACGGTTGAAGGTGAAGGCGATCGAGTATATGAATAATGAGGACGATGATTACGTTCTCTCGTTCCGTGCTATCTGTAAGTATTTCGGGATGGACCCTGTAAAGACACGTCGAGCAATTATGTACCCGGAGACCAAAATAAGTACTCGCCGACGCACCTTATAGAACTGATTTGTACCCCCCCGCGGCCTGATGAGAGTCCCCCCACTCTTGTCGGGCCGCTTTTTTTTACCTACGGGCTTCCCCTCGCAAACTACCTAAGGCGAGCTAACTGCCCATTTTATCTGAGGTTTAGCACGGCTCTGCCGCGCCGCTCATTTAACTTTAGAACGGAAGCCTAAAAGCCGATCTAAGTTGTGACTACAAGTGTTTAGTGAGTATGAACGGCGGCGCTCCAAGAACATGGGCAGAAATCTCTCTGCGCGATATCGCAAACCTTGCACGTCAAGTGCTTGCGAGCGTCGTCTGCGCGCTTCTTTGGTGCAGCGGAATGGCCTCCGCCGCAAACCTTCCAGTTATCGCCGCCGGGACTAGCCACACCTGCGCGTTGAGCGCGATCTCGGGTGGCACGGTCTCATGTTGGGGGTTCAACAGTGTCGGGCAGCTTGGCGATGGAACAACACAAACCCGACTGACCCCGACTGAGGTTCCTGGTTTGGCAGGGGTAACGGCGATTGTGGCTGGTAGCCAACACACTTGTGCTCTCATCGGTGCTACTGGGGGAGTTAAATGTTGGGGATCTCACTCTGTGGGACAGCTTGGAAATGGCCCAACAGGTAGTAGCTATACTCCTGTCGATGTGTTGGATACGTTCTCGCAGCCCTTAGTCGGTGTCGCCGAAATCACAGCGGGCCATAATCACACCTGCGCGCGTTTCTCTACTGGGGGACTCGTCTGTTGGGGGTGGAATATGTCAGGACAGCTCGGCGATGGTACCACCTCTAACCAAAACGTCGCCACAAGTGTGCAAGGTTTCTCAAGCGA
>JALRCK010000190.1 GCA_023262305.1 Deltaproteobacteria bacterium | reverse complement strand
TTCCTGCCCCCGGAGGTCCCAACAAAACGATTTGCATACCTTTTCTCCTACGTCAAAACTGTTGAACAGAGAACTAGCGTCGCACGAGACGGCTACGGTTGTAGCTTATCGCTCCAAGACTACCTTGGTCTTTGCTTGACCGAGACATGAACGCCTCGTAGTTGCGAGCCACAAGCATAGACTCGATCTGAGCCGACGTGTCGAGGGTCACACCCACAACGATCAACACCGCCGTGCCTCCGAAAACATACGCGAACTGGGATGCTCCCATCCCGATGTACACCAACTGGGGAATCACACACACAAGAGATATGTAGATCGCGCCCCACAAGGTTAAACGATTCAACACGCCGTAGAGATAGTCAGCAGTCTCCTGACCAGGGCGAACGAGGGGAATGAATCCACCATTCTTCTTCAAGTTCTCAGCAACCTCTACTGGGTTAAAGATGACCGCTGTGTAGAAGAAACTGAACAGCACAATCAGTCCCACATATGCAGCCTCGTATCCCCACTCCCCCGGCGTGAGGAACTTGGCGAGCAACGGCAGGTTTGCAGATGGAATAACGGTCATGATAGTTGCCGGCAACATCATAATCGCCGAGGCGAATATCGGGGGAATAACACCCGTCATATTGACCTTAAGCGGCATGTACTGGGTCTGAGCCTGCGTCATTCGCTTGCCTACCATGCGGCGCGGATATTGAATCGGTATCTTCCGGTGAGAGCGCTCGACGTAAATGATTGCGTAGATCGTGAAGAGCGAGAAAGCGATCAGGAACAAGACTGCGAACGGTGAAACCTCACCCGTTCGGGCAAGCTCCATCGTTGAGCCAAGCACTGACGGCATACGCGCTGCAATTCCGGCGAAGATGATAATGCTCGTGCCGTTTCCTAATCCACGCTCAGTAATCTGCTCACCAAGCCACATCACGAAAGCGGTGCCCGCTGTAAGAGTAATCATCGTGACAAGCTCGAAATGGAGACTCGGAGCGGCAAAGCCCTGAGCCTCAAGCGCTCGCGCAATCATGAAACTCTGGAAGAGCGCCAAGAGGACCGTAAACTGACGGGTATACCGCGTGATTACTCGGCGCCCTGCTTCACCCTCCTTCTTAAGATTCTCCAAATACGGAATACTTGGTGAGAGAAGCTGAATAATGATTGAGACGGTGATGTACGGCGATATTCCGAGCGTGAAGATCGACAGCTGCTCAAGCGCACCTCCCGAGAAGAGGTTTATCAGACCAAAAAGGGTATTGGCGTTATCATCAAACATCCGCCGAACCTTCTCGACATCAACGCCCGGGGTCGAAACGAAAACTCCGAACCGATACACTGCGAGCATCGAGATCGTAAAAAGAAGCCGCTTCTTGAGCTCTGGAATCTGAAAAACGTTGGCGAGACCGCTCATCGTACCCTCTTCAAAAACTAGTCGTGCTGGAACCGGCATTTACGGACGTGGGCCAATCAGGGGCGCACGATAATTCCACAGGAACCAGGAGGCGAAATACTATCACGCACTTGCATCACGAAACAGTATCTTTGCGAACATCACCACGGTATCGGCAAAAAGAAAACATGTTTTTTATGTCCTCGGCTAGGTAGCAGCAACGGAAAGCATCACGTTGCACTGAAACACTGCAGTGAGGCACAAGAGATTGACGAGAAACATGACACTTGAAACGAAAACCCCAAAAGCAAAAAGGCGGGTCTCTCGACCCGCCTTATTGCCTCTCCATGGCACCTGCGTGCCCGGTCAGGTTAACCAGCGATGATCTCTACTGTACCACCAGCGGCCTCAACACGAGCCTTAGCTCCTGCGGAGATCGCATTCACTTTCAGGTGAAGCTTCTTATTGAACTCGCCGTTGTCAGAGAGAACCTTAACTCCGGCCTTCAAAGATGACCTCTTGGCGTAACCGAGAGCTTGAATGGCGGCGATATCAACGGTTGCACCGCTCTGAACGTTTTGAAGAGCTGACAAACGGATTACGTTGTACTTATTCTCTCCGCGAACGCCTACACGCGAGGTGAAACCGACCTTCGGCAATCGTCGATAGAGTGGCATCTGCCCTCCCTCGAATCCAGCACGAACACCTCCGCCACTACGAGCGGTCTGTCCCTTGCCTCCCTTGCCTGAAGTCTTTCCGTGACCAGAGCCCTCTCCTCGTCCTACTCGAGTGCGAGCCTTGCGGGCTCCTTTGTTCGGCTTCAGGTTGCTTAATGTGATATTCTTAATGGCCATCTTGGACCTCACTACTACTTTTATTTACTGGACCTACTTAACTGGCGTTACCTCGATGAGGTGTGCCACTCGCTTGAGCTGCCCCTTTACGGACTCGTTAGATACGATCTCACGGCTCTTGCCCGGCCGACCAAGACCCAACGCCTTGATCGTCCGCCTAACTGTCGGCACACAACCGATATCGCTTCGAACTTGCTTAATAACTACCTTGCTCATATTCCCATTCCTTTCCCTAGTGAGGGTCGCCGTACGTTAGTAAGGGTGATACCCCATCTCCTCAAGCTTTACGCCTCGAACTGCAGCAACAACCTCAGGCTCCTCAAGCCAGAGCAGACCCATAACAACGGCCTGCAGAACGTTTTGAGCTGTCGTCGAACCGAGGCACTTGGTGCGGATATCTTTGATACCGCAAACATCCATCACGGCTCGAACTGCAGCGCCCGCGATAACTCCCGTTCCTGGAGCGCCTGGCTTCATTACAACTGAGCTTGGTCCGGCTTTTCCGATGATGTCATGCGGAATAGTTGTTCCCTTGAGCGGAACCTTGATCAAACGCTTACGAGCCTGCTCAGAAGCCTTACGGATAGCATCCGGAACTTCTACGGACTTACCAAGACCGAATCCTACATGACCGCGACCGTCGCCGGTTACAACAAGAGCGCTGAAGCTGAACCTTCGTCCACCCTTAACAACCTTCGATACGCGGTTGATGAACACGGTCTTGTCAGTCAGCTCACCACACTGATCAACAGTAACTCTTCGCTTGTCGAGAACATCTTTAAAAGCCATACATCTCCGAGCTAAAATCCAAGTCCTAAAATATTAGACCCTTAAAATACAAGACCACTTTCACGAGCGGCATCAGCAAGAGCCTTCACGCGTCCGGTGTACAGGAATCCGTTACGATCGAAAACAACCTTCTCGACCTTCGCGGCCTTGGAACGGTTTGCCAAAACGATTCCTACAGCGCGAGCTGCAAGAACAGATTTCGAGCTTCCGGTCTTAGCCCCCTCGCCTTTAGCGAGCTTAGCGATTTCAGCCTGAACATCCTTATCGAGGGTTGAAGCACTCGCCAAAGTCTTGTGACTGTCGTCAGCGATGAGCTGTGCATAGGTGTGCTTAGCACTCCTAAAGATGCTCAAACGCGGTCGCTCACTACAACCTGTCACCTTCTTGCGAATCTTGAGCTTTCGCTTTTCCCTAGCGCTTGCTGCTACTTTCTTGCCTTGCGTTGCCATACGGCCCCTACTCCTACACCTTACCGACTACTTCTTACCGGTCTTACCAGCCTTACGACGGACCTTCTCATCTGAGTACTTGATACCCTTTCCAAGGTATGGCTCTGGTGGCTGAACATCACGCACCTTAGCCGCGAATGTTCCAAGTACTTCACGATCAGCTGACTCCATCTCAATTGAATTCTTCTGAACGTTGCACTTCACTGCGGTCGGAACGTCCATGGTAACATCATGAGAGAATCCAACGGCAAGAACGAGCTTTTGACCCTGCAACTTTGCGTTGAACCCGACACCATTGAGCTCAAGGGTCTTCTTCCAACCCTTGCTCACGCCTTGAACCATGTTGTTGATGGTAGCGCGAACCGTTCCATAGTTGGCCTTCGCCTGCAGGTCAGTGCCTGTCATGGAAACTACGAACTTGCCATCGGTCAACTCGACGGAGATGCCTGGACGAATCGTAAACGCCAACTTCCCTTTCGGACCTTCTACAGAAACAACACCACCCGCAACAGCCCCTTTAACTCCACTCGGAAGGGCTACAGGCAATTTACCGATACGTGACATGATACACCTCTCTCTAATCTCTTATCCGAAGAGCGCGATTACTTCGCCACCAACCTTGAGCTTGCGAGCCTCATGATCAGCCAACACTCCCTTTGAGGTGGACACGATCGAGATACCAAGACCGCTGCTCACCTTTGGAAGCTTTTCAGTTCGAGAATACTTCCGGCATCCTGGCCGAGATACTCGAACAGCTCTGCTGATTACTGGACGCCCGCTTGCGAAGTACTTCAAGTTAACCTTAAGAGCGTTGTGCTCCTGAGCATCCTTCGCTGCCTCGAATCCCTCGATAAGCCCCTCTCGAGTAAGAACCTCAAGAACATTCTTGTTGAGCTTCGAAGCAGTAACGAGCACTGACCGGTGGCCAGCACGTTGACCGTTTCGGATTCGAGTGATCATGTCGGATACGTGATCGTTTATCATAACTAAATTCCTCGCCTACTACTTACGGAATGGCATCCCCATGAGCTCCAACAACTCGAAACCCTCTTCATCGGTCTTCGCTGTTGTCACGAACGTGATGTCCATGCCGCGCACTTGATCTAACTTCTCAATCTGAATTTCTGGGAACACGATCTGCTCTTTGAGGCCCATCGTGTAATTACCACGTCCATCGAATCCCTTGCGAGGAACTCCACGGAAGTCTCTTACGCGAGGAAGCGCCACGGAGATGAGACGATCCAGGAAATCGTTCATTCTCTTCTTTCGAAGAGTAACCATCACACCGATCGGGAGCCCCTCTCGCAACTTGAAGGCCGCGATGGACTTCTTAGCGCGAGTAACAACTGGCTTTTGTCCAGCGATAGTTGTCATGGCATATTCAACGAATTGAATAGCCTTTGAGTTTCCTACCGCATCACGAACTCCTGTATTCAGGACGATCTTGGTGATCTTTGGAACCTGCATTGGCGAAGAGTAGTTAAACTTCTTCATCAAGGCCGGAACTACTGTCTTTGTGTAGTGCTCTTGCAAACGATCCATAACTTCCTTAGCACTCCTTACCCGTCAATCTGAACAAACTTCTTGCTTGAAGGGTCCTTGTAACCACGAACCCTCTTCCCGTCTGCCAAGGTGCTCTTGACGAGACGCACAGGCTTCTTGAGCTTCTCGACGTAGTACATAACGTTCGAGATATGAATTGGTAGCTCTACCTGAATCTTTCCGCTCTCCTGTCCTGGAGCCTGAGCCTTCTTGTGCTTGGTGTAGAGGTTCAACCCCTCAAGCACAACCCGGTCATTCTTGTCA
>JALRCK010000018.1 GCA_023262305.1 Deltaproteobacteria bacterium | reverse complement strand
GCGGTCGAATCGTTGTTCGAAAGGGGAGACGAAGCTCTCGAATATCTCGTCGTTAACGGGAGCCGCTGGAACGGATGGGTCCCTTCGAATCTATGGCGATGGTTCCGCTGGCGCTCTCAACGTCACAAGCGACGTCACATGGATATCTAATGAGGCGCTCGGGCAATACACCACATGTGCTATCGCTTCAGGGGCGACCTTGACGGTGCCCACTGGAACCGTGCTCCGTTGTTCAGGGGCCTTCACCAACAATGGGACTTTAGTGGTTAAGAATACCTTTTTGGCACCCCAAGTTGGATCGATTGCGGCTTCCGGAGGTATCTATCCGGCGTACCAGCCGGCCGCCACGACCGGACTTGGCTGGGCGCGCGTCGCGGGTGGTAACGGCGGATACGGCGATAACACAGCGGCGGTCGCTGGGGGCGCGACGGGATTCGGTCTCACCGCTCGATATGCGGCGAATATCCTTCGACCGGGTCCTATCGGTGGAGGGGCTGGAGGCGCCCCAGTTGGCTCATTTGGTTCAGCGGGCGGAGGTTCCCTCACAATCTTAGCGAAGGAAGCTCTTACGAATAACGGCACAATTCGGGCCGATGGAGACAGCTCCAGCGCTGGCCTTGGTGGTGGCGGTGCTGGAGGAATCCTCATACTTGCCTCAAAAGTCTCTATTACGCATGGAGCGGCAGGGACGCTCGAAGCGGATGGAGGATCTGGCGGCGCGTCAGTCGCCACTAGAGGAAATAGCGGTGGAGGGGGAGGGGGGATCATTCACCTCCTTGCTCCAGCGATCACCGTGACGGGAGCTACTTCAGTGCTCGGAGGTGCCGCCGGTGATTCAACCACCGCCGTCACGAGCTCCCCGCGTGGGGGTGGAGCGGGTGGTGGATCCATGGCTGGTGCCGGTGGTGCCGGCGGAACCGTCGCAACCAATAACTCTCTGAGTGGAGCGACAGCGGGCGGTGATGGGTTGGTTCTTCAAACAGTAGCCGACCCAACGGCGTTGTTCTAGCACGTCACAAATCGCGAGCCCGGGAGCTCCTGCTGGACTGCCGACATGTGCACGGTCTCCGTTCTCTGCTGATTCCGACTCTCCTAGTCGCTGAAACACGCCTCGTAGCACGCTCGTTTTCGCTCCTATTTCCGAGTACAGTAAGCGCATGGATACGCCGTACCTCTTCCTCGCGTTTTTTGCCTTCCTCGCCGGATTGGTCGATTCAGTGAGTGGCGGTGGTGGACTGATTCAACTGCCAGCGCTCCTCGTTGCCTTTCCCACAGCCCCGGTGCCACTCCTCTTCGGTACGAACAAGTTCGCGAGTATGTTCGGAACTGCCGTGGCAACCGTCCGTCTCTGCAGGGCGCAACCACTTCCTGCCGTGACCGTGGGGCTCGCTGCCGCAGCAGCTTTCATCTTCTCCTTTTTTGGCGCCCGCTGCGTCTCGCTTCTTGATCCAGGGCTCTTGCGACCATTAGTCGCGGTAGCGCTCGTTCTTGTCTTGATCTACACCCTCTGTAGACCCTCGCTTGGGGATCTTCACGCCCCTAAACTCTCCCCACACAAGCAAGCGTTCGTCGCTGCCGGTATCGGCGCGGTACTCGGGTTCTACGATGGGTTTTTTGGCCCAGGGACGGGCAGCTTTATTCTCTTTGCCTTTGTTGCGCTTCTCGGTTTCGATTTTCTCCGTGCCTCGGCCTCCTCAAAGGTGATCAACTTGGCCACAAATATTGCTGCTCTCTGTTTCTTCATCCCGGAGGGCTATGTCCGGTACGATCTCGGCATAGTCATGGCGGCAGCGAATATCCTTGGCTCGATTGTTGGAACGCACCTGGCGCTCAGTAAAGGGGCGCGCTTTGTGCGCGCCCTCTTCATCGTGGTTGTGATCGCGTTGTTGGCTAAACAGATCTCGCAACTTAGTCTCGGTTAGGAGAGTTGTCTGGAAGCAGGAAGAGCTCAAGAAAAACGAGCGCAAAGCCGCGATTGCTCACCGACCAGGGGGTGGGGCCGAGCCCCAGGTCCCTACGGCGCAAAGGCCGGGTAGTTAAAACAGGGTGTTGGCTTGGTTGGTGGCGGCCGGTCAGAGTTTTTTAGTACCCCTATCTCAGTATCAAGCCGGCTAAAAAAAGTGCTATATAATCGTCCAAATTCGCGTGTCTATGACCGGGATCAGGATAAAGGTGAGGAGTAGGTGATGAAGGTTGGCTCTCTCAGAGTGGTAGTTGCGGCCGGTATCGTTATGGCTGCGGGCATGGTCAGTGGATGTGGCTCCAAAGAGAGCGCCCCGGCGGTCCAGGAGCTTGAGATCTCGGTTGTACCGCTTGGAAAGCGAGATGTGGTGCTTTCATCTGAGTTTGTCGGACGCACGAACGGCGCAATCGACGCGGATGTGCGCGCTCGAGTCGACGGGGTTCTGCAAGCTATTCACTTTCAGGATGGAAGCGAGGTCACGGAGGGACAACTTCTCTACACGATAGATGATGCTCCACTTCTCACCCAGGTGGCGCAAGCCAAAGGCTCGCTCGCTGAGGCTCTTACCCGGCAGACGCAGGCCGATGTTGATCTCAAGCGTATTCGACCGCTCGCTGAGATCAACGCGGTGAGTAAGAGGGAATTAGACGGAGCTATCGGTCGTAAGGGGGTTGCTGATGGTGCAGTTGACGCCGCTCAGGCCGCGGTCGCTGCGGCTGAGATTCAGCTCGGTTACGCCAAAGTCATGGCTCCAACTTCTGGCTTGATAGGTATCAGTAAGTTCAGGGTTGGTGAATTGGTCGGAAAGTCCCCAAACACGATGGTTCTTAATACCGTTTCTAAGATCGACCCGATTCATGTGAGGTTCCCAGTGAGTGAGAAGGAGTACCTCTACTTCTCGAAGTTGATGGAGGATCAAGGTCCGAACCGCGAGACGCGGGTGCTTCAGCTCGTTCTCGCCGATGGTTCTGTGCACCCGGAGCTCGGAGAGTTGGTTTCGGTAGATAGAAATATCGACGCGCAAACGGGAGCGATAACAGCGGAGGCCTCATTCCCAAACCCGACCAAGCGAATTCGCCCCGGTATGTTTGCAAAGATAAAGACCACTGCGGAGACCCGCAAAGATGTTTTGGTGGTCCCCAAGCGCGCGGTTAAAGACATTCAGGGGCAGCTTCAGGTGTTCGTCATCGGCAAAGATGGCTCTGTTGAGCCTCGAAACGTGCAGCTTGGCGCTGATGCTGGTGACTCCCGCATCGTTGACTCTGGGCTCAGTGAGGGCGAGCTCGTCGCGGTCGATGGCATTCAACGCCTCCGAAGCGGCATGACCGTTAAGCCTAAGATCGCGAGCTAGGATCGGACTACGTTATCCCGGAGGAGAGGATGAAGGAGTATTTTTTTGTTCGACGCCCCACGGTCGCGATCGTTTTATCGCTTGTGCTCGTCATCTTCGGGTTGGTGACGATCACTGGGTTGCCGATCTCTCAGTATCCCAACGTTGTTCCTCCCGAGATTCAGGTTAACGCGACCTATTCCGGCGCCAACGCTCTCGCAGTGGAGCAGTCCGTAACGACGCCCCTTGAGCAGAAGATCAATGGCGTTGAGAACTCGATCTACATGCGGAGTATCAACGCCAATGATGGCACGACCTCTGTTCGCGTGTCGTTTGAGGTTGGCACAGACCTCGACATGGCGAACGTGTTGGTGCAGAACCGAGTGAGTGAGGCGCAAGCGAGCCTTCCTGAAGAGGTAAAGCGTCTCGGGGTAACGGTCAAGAAGTCGCTCTCGTTTCCGCTTCTCCTGGTAACCCTTCGGTCCCCAAAAGCTACGTACGGCAACACCTTCCTGAGTAACTACGCCACGATCAACGTCATCGACGCACTCGCGCGTATCGGTGGAGTGGGGCAGGTCAATCAGTTCGGTGGAAGTGATTACGCGATGCGGGTATGGGTAAAGCCCGATCAGTTGGCGCAGCTCAACCTGACCGTCGCTGATGTGTACAAAGCGATCCAGCAGCAGAACGTGATCGCTCCAGCAGGGCAGATTGGTGGGCCCCCAGCGCCAGCGGGTACTGAGACTACCCTCGTTGTCCGTACATCGGGCCGCCTAGAGAGCTCAGAGCAGTTCGGCGAGATCGTGATAAAATCTGATGATGCCACGGGTTCGTTGATACGCCTGAAGGATGTCGCTCGTATCGAGCTGGGCACGCAGCTCTACAACGCCCAGGGGCGCTTCAATGGAGATGACGCCGCGGTTTTAGCTATCTACCAAGTTCCAGGATCAAACGCCTTGCAGGTCGCCGACTCCATTCGCAAGACGATGGAAGAGCTCAAGAGTCGTTTCCCTGATGATGTGGAGTATATCATCTCCCTTGACACCACGAAGGCTGTCACAGCGGGTATCGACGAAATTATCAGTACCCTTCGAGACGCTATTATCCTCGTTCTGATTGTGGTGTTTGTGTTTCTGCAGAGCTGGCGCGCTACTCTTATCCCCATCTTGGTGGTGCCTGTTTCTCTCATCGCGACCTTCTCCGTGTTTCCAGCGCTGGGGTTCTCGGTCAACGTGCTCTCGCTTCTCGGTCTCGTTCTCGCAATCGGAATCGTGGTCGACGACGCTATCGTCGTGGTAGAGGCGGTCATGCACCACATCGAGCACGGCAGCTCCCCGCGTGAGGCTACTAACAAGGCGATGAAAGAGGTGGCGGGTCCAGTTATCGCGATAGCGCTGATCTTGTGCGCGGTGTTCGTTCCCGTTGTGTTCATGGGCGGCATAACCGGACAGTTTTATCAGCAGTTCGCCGTCACGATAGCGGTGTCCGTTCTCTTCTCTGCGGTGGGGGCTCTCACCCTCACGCCCGCGCTGTGCTCGATCCTGCTTAAGCCCGCGGCTCCGCAGACCGGAATCATGGGGCGGTTCTTTAAGGGCTTCAATTCAGTTTTCGATCGATGCACCGGCGCCTATGTCGGTGTTGCAGGGTTCATCGCCCGAAAGCTCATCCGAGGGTTTATCATCTTTGCCGTCGTTGTTGCGGGCGTTACTCTCTTTGGCAGATCGCTACCGACCGGCTTTGTGCCGGAGGAGGACCAGGGGTACCTTCTCGCGAACGTGCAGCTTCCAGACGCTGCTTCCTTGGAGAGGACTGGTGACGCGAGTCGTCAGATTGAGCAGATCTTGATGGAGACCCCGGGAGTTGACAGCGTCACAACCGTCGTAGGCTTCAGCATGATATCGCAGTCGTACTCAAGCAATACCGCGTTCTTCTTCATTTGGCTCAAGCCATGGGAGGAACGAGAGGGGCTCGCGAACTCATCCTTTGGCTTATTAAGGAAGATCAATAAGCGGTTCTCTACTGAGTTCACTCAGGGCGTAGCAATTGCGTTCGGTCCCCCTGCTATTCCGGGATTGGGAACTGGATCTGGATTCAGCATGATGCTTCAGGACCGAAGTGGAAATGGGCCGGAGTACCTTGATGAGCAGGCGAAGAATTTCATCGCGGCGGCAAGTAAGCGTCCTGAAATCGGTCGAATATCGACGGCTTTCCGGGCCTCCGTCCCGCAGCTCTTCGCGCAGGTAAATCGGGATAAGACGCTCGCAGCGGGTGTGACGATAAGCGATGTGAACTCAACGCTCGGCTCGTACCTGGGCGGAAGCTACGTCAACGACTTCAATCGCTTCGGACGTCTCTACAAGGTGTACCTCCAAGCTGAGGCAGACTACCGGAACAAGCCGGAGGACATCCGGACCTACTTCGTGCGAAACAGAAACGGAGACATGGTATCTCTCAACACGTTGGTGAGCCTCACGCCAACGACGGGTCCCGAGTACACGAATCGATTTAACCTCTTCCGTTCCGCCGAGATGATCGGAGCTTCGGGCCCAGGATTTAGCTCCGCCCAGACGATGGCGGCTCTCAAAGAGGTGGCAGCAGAGGTCCTTCCAAAAGACATTACCTACGACTGGAACGCCATGTCGTATCAAGAGGAGAAGGCGGCAGGGAAGGGGGCAGTCGTGTTCGTGCTGGGCATGGTCTTCGTATTCCTGATCCTTGCGGCTCAGTATGAGAGCTGGTCGCTTCCCTTCAGCGTGTTGCTTGGAACTCCCTTCGCGGTCTTCGGTGCGCTGGGTGGCTTATGGCTGTGTCGACTGATCGATCCATCATATGTGAACAACATCTTCGCGCAGATAGGTATCCTCACCCTCGTAGGGTTGGCCGCCAAGAACGCGATCCTGATCGTGGAGTTCGCCCGCGCGAAGGTAGCTGGCGGCGCTCCTTTGATTGAGGGAACGTTAGAAGCAGCGAAGCTCCGGTTTCGCCCGATCTTAATGACGGCGTTCGCCTTCATATTAGGAGTTGTGCCCCTTGTAATCGCGTCAGGGGCAGGTGCCCAAGGGCGTAAGGTCATGGGAATGGCTGTATTTAGCGGCATGGCAGCAGCGACTGTCATTGGAGTGCTCTTGGTACCGATGTTGTTTGTCTTTATAGAGAAGCTCTCACATCGAAAAGGGCACGCATCATCCCAGCCGAACGACTCTACGCTGCCTACACAACCAACGGGGACTCATGGGTAAGAGACACGCATTTTTTCTCTGCTCGCTCGCAAGCTGCGCTGTTTTGAGCGGATGTATATTCAAGCCAGACTTTGAGAGGCCACAGGTCTTGACCGATGCGCCGTATTTTGAGGCTGGCGCCTCTCAGGATTCTATCGCCAACCTGGGATGGTGGGATCTCTTTAAGGATCCGCTCCTGCAGGACCTTATTCGTCGATCGCTGGCTGCCAATCGAGATCTTAAAGTCGCGATGGCTCGAATTGACGCCGCCCGGGGGATCCTTGGGGTCGTTCGTCCCGACCAATTCCCGCGAATCGATGGGGTTGGCAATGCGACTCGAGTTGATGGCAGCGATCTTGCGCTCATTCCTACCGACGCCACCAACGATTTCGGCGTCTATGCGCGACTCGGATTTGAGGTGGATATCTGGGGCAAATATGCCAGCGCCACGGAGGCCGCACGGGCGGACCTGTTGCAGTCTGAGTATGCTATGCGAGGGGTCACTCTCTCCTTGGTCTCCCAGGTCGCAACGGCGTATCTCCAGCTCCAGAACTTTGATCGTCAGATCGAGATATCCAAACGCACCTTAAAAAATCGCCACGATGCAACGGTGCTCAACGAGCAGCGTTTCAAGGGCGGTTACGTTGGGCTCCTGGATGTTAATCAAGCCCAAATCCAAGAGGAGGAGGCTCGAGCCGCGTTGGTCGCGCAGGAGAGAGCGCTCCGATTAGTCGAGAACGCATTGTGTGTCCTGTTGGGAGAGGTTCCCCATCCGATTAAACGAGGTTCTTCACGGATCGACCCGATGTCAATTCAGGAGCTCCCTGCTGGTGTGCCCGCGATGCTCTTGGACCGACGCCCCGATGTTCAAGCAGCTGAGCAGAACGCCAAGGCTACCGTGATGAAGGTGGGGATAGCGCGCTCGATGCAGTATCCGTCATTCAGTATCACCGGATTGCTCGGTCTGAACGCCATTCAGCATACCGACCTCTTCAAATCAGATGCGCGCACCTGGAGCTTTGGGACCGATTTTATTGGCCCGTTGGTTGATTGGCGGAAGAGTTGGTCACGCGTTGATGTGGCTGAGGCGCAGGCAGAGGAGGCGCTGCAATCGTATGAGGGAACGGTGCTGCAAGCGGTTCGAGATGTTGAGGATGCTCTTGTAAGCGTTCGGACCTTTCGAGATGAGAATAAGATTCGCGGTGCTCAAGTGAAGGCTGGAAAGAGCGCCTCGTTCCTCTCGCGGCGTCGCTACATGGATGGTATCACCTCATACCTTGAGGTGCTCGACACGGAGCGATCCCTGTTCAACGCGGAGCTCGCCCAGTCGAACACTCAGGAGCGTTACCTTGGAGCAATCGTACAGCTCTATCGCGCGCTTGGGGGAGGGTGGCAGCCTGAAGGGGCGCCTCCGCAGGGCCAGGCTGTTCGCTAAGGGGATTGGGAACATGCCCCGCAAGGGTAGCTGTTTGCGAGGGGCACTTAGATTCTTGCGGAGCTCTTAATGTGCGCTGAGCCACTGTAGGAGATCTTCTGCCAGATACTCACTGCCCCACTCACTTACGTGATGCGAATCTCGATAGATGAGGTTCCCTCCATAAGCGTATAGACATCGTCCACGGCGAGAGAGGAGCGGTAGTGGGTCATACACCAGCACCGTAGGATAGCGAGCTTTGATATCCGCGATAATTTTTCGAAAAACTCTCTGGCGCTCCTCAATGGTTTCGATCGGGAGGGCGCATGAGGAGGGTTCTCGGATACAATCCCGCGGAATGAAAGAGAGCTCCGGAACATCGATGAGGAGCACAACCTTCTTTCCTGATTCTTGCAACGTCCTCACGGTGGCCGCCAATCCCTCCTCAAAAGCTTGCTGCTTGGTATAGTCGGGATGGAGGGGGCTCCTTAAAATAGTTTTGTGGGGCCCTCGATTGAGCGAGACATGCTCGGCCGCAAAAGGGGTATCGAGCACGGCTGACTGGAAAAATGACACCACAACCGTCGTAATGGTGGGGCTCTCGCACAGGTATTTCAAAGCGGCATCAATCCTTTCCTTGCATTTGGCGTGATCTGTTTCAACATCAATCCCTTGCAGTGGTGGGCAGCTATTGTTGCCAAGGAGAATCCATGTGTGAGTCGGATCTAACTTCGCTAGCCCGTGATACTTGTCATCTGCGTGACTATCGCCGAGAAGCGCCATAGTCGGTGGTGACTTGCTTGAAGTTCGACAGTACCCCAAGTTTGCCTCGGAGCTCTTGATCTCCTCCGGACATCCATAGTTTGGCGCTTCGGCGGGTTTGATCGAGAGCTGGTCGGGATTCACCCCATATTTCCGGTGAGCGTCCCTGCTTTTGAAGCCCTCGAATCGATAGATGGTCAAGCCACAACCTCCGATGATCGACATAACGGAAACTAGAATCAAAACGGTTCCCTTGCCCCGAGGCCGAAAGCGCACTCGCCGCTCAACGAGGGTATACGTGAGGATGGCGAGGATAAGGCTCGCCACTACCGAGCACGCGCGCTCAAGGTGAGATGTGTGCCCCAAAATTCGACCAAACGAGAGTAGTGGCCAGTGCCACAAATAAAGTGGATAGCTCACGAGGCCAATACTCACGAGTAATGTACGGCTCAAGACGAGTCTGTTGAGTGACGCGTGCTGTCCGGCCCAAATGACCAGGGCAGTGCCTCCAACTGGAACAACCGCGTTCAGTCCTGGAAAGGAGCTCTTGCCGTCAAGGAGACAAGCCGATCCTATGACGCAACATATTCCAACCCAAGGGGCTAGGGCTCGCCATGGTGTCGGGGTCGAAGAGGCTGGATTGCTTCCATACGCCAGCGCGGCCCCCAGCAAGAGTTCCCACATACGGGTAAACGGGAGGTAGAACACGTAATCGCGGTGGGAGCCAATAAAAAGGAGGTTCGCTAGGAAGGACAACGCCGCCAAACCAGCGATGAGACCGAAGATCCCAATCCTCCAACGAGTGACCGCCCACAGAGCAAGCGGATAGAAGATGTAGAACTGCTCCTCAATTCCCAAGGACCATAGGTGTAGCAAAGGCTTCGTTTCAGAGGCCGTGTCGAAGTATCCTAGCTCGCTGAGCAATATAAAATTGGAGATGAACGCCGTTCCGCCCGCGACGTGTTTCCCAAGCTGCATGTACTCATCGGCAAGCAGTGTGAACCAGCCCGCGATGAGCGCACTTATGAGAACTACGCTCAAAGCGGGGAATATTCTTTTAACTCGCCGCGCGTAGAATTCGCCGATGCTGAATGTGTTAGAGTTGAGAGCCCCAAAAATTATGTTTGATATGAGAAAACCAGAGATCACGAAGAAGACATCGACCCCAACGTACCCACCTGGCAGCAGGTTCGGAAAAGCGTGAAAAATAACCACGAGCATGACCGCGATGGCCCGCAATCCATCGATGTCAGGGCGGTATCCAACCGCCTTTTGTGGGGCAGAGAGGTGCTGGGAGGGGGGCATGCGATGAAAATTAATCATGACGATCGGATTCTGCTTGGCACCTTCACCCTCGCTCTTTCTAAGAGCGACATGTGGATCCATGAGGAGGGTCCCCGGAACCCTGATCTAAGCAAGTGATCCTGGGGGTGTCAACACGAACACGCTACCCTATTTTTCTCCGCGCGGCAGGAGGTAAATACCATGAATTGCGAGGGGTAGGGGCGGGTGTTAGCATTCCGGCATGAATTCTCCTCGCGACTCCTCTGCGACATCGTTCATTCAGTTTTTAAAAGCTAACTCGCCGCGACTACCTGCTTTTATCGTCTTGGGGATTTTGGGAGGAGTCGCCTACTTCATGGTGAGTCTGTCGCTTCCCCCGGCCAACCGTGGACTCACGTGCTGCGACGCCTCAGTGTACCTGGGTGTATCGAATGGCGCCCCGGGTTATGTATGGCACCATTCCTCAATAAAAGTGTTTGGCTATCCGTTTTATCTGTCTCTGTTCAGATACGCTTTTCAAGGAGTTTGTGACTTTGTCATTCCAGCTCTCTCCGTCCAGTTTCTTTTGCACGTCATAAGTAGCATTTTTTTGGCATACGCGATCCTCCGAGCCGGTCTGAAAGTGCCGCTGATAGCCTTCGCGCTACTCATCGCGCATCCCACATTAGTTGGAATGTCGGGACAGGTGTTAACTGACAGTCTAGCCACCTCCATTATTTCATGCGTCTTCGGTGTCGCTATCTTCCTTCTGAGTGATGGGCGACGTCTTCCAGTGAAGAGCCTCGCCTTTGGGTTTCTAGTGGGCTTGGCTGTGTCCCTGAGGTTGTCCCTCCAGGTTTTTGCTTTCTCGGTGTCTGCTCTTGTAGCCCTAGGGGTGTTTTGGGGATGGTATCGACGGCAGGGGAGTGTGTTGGCGGGATTTCGAAGGGCTGCGGCTTTCTCGTGTTTTTTTCTCTGTGGACTGACTCCCTCGTATGTTCACCTCGTCTCGAATTGTTACAGAAGTCACCACGAGCTTTGCATCAGCCCATCCTCGGAGGCCAAGAGTTGGATGGCTGAGTCCTTCAACTATACAATCAAACATGCGCGAATGTGGGCGATCATCAAGGAGGACGGGATGTTCCGGTGGGGCTACACGGAGGATCGCTCCTTGGTGGGGTGCGATGTCCCCAACGAACGAGCGGTGCGCGCGATGCTCTCGTGCTACGCCCGAAATATTAAAAATCTCCCGGCCCATTTTATAAAACGCGCCATCGGCATATTTGACAACCGCCACCTCAATATTCACGCCGTCACGCGGACTACCCCAGAGACTTTTTGGATGGTGCGTTCTTTCTCTATTGTGGGGTATGTGGGAGTCTTTGCCTCTTTTGTTCTTTTTTTCTCCTTCTTAAGGAGAAGGGGGTTTGATCAGCAGGTTTACCTGCTTCTCCCTCTGCTCTACCTCGCTATTCAGCTTAATTTTCACCCCGAGACCCGGTATATCTATCCGGTAGTTCCGACCCTGTTTGTGATCGGACTCTCGTGTTTACTGAGGAATCAATTCTCTAGCCGCGTTTGGTACGGTTGCTTTTTAGGAGGAGCGCTCGTGGTTATCCTGCACTACCTCTATCAAACAGATATATGGGATAGCGACAGTATGCGAGCTTTCGGTTTGAAGTGACAGGCAACGTTTCTTTAGGGCATCCGTGGCGCGTCCCTTCTGGGTGGCTCCAGAAGTCACGAGGAATAGTCTCTCAGCCCCGCCTTGGCTGGGTGTTCATTAAGGATCTGGCGGTTGGTAACCCTTCGGGTGTAAGTAGGGTAGTGGTATAAGATCTTTCTTTATTGATGTCCTGCCATGAATCGACCGGAGCGGCATATGTCCCGTCCAGATAGCCAGGAGCCGGAGACTCAGCTCATGAGGCGACCGTGGGTTGGCTTCAAATCCCTCTGCTCTCAGGGTCAAATCCTTGTATACACCATATGCGTAGCGGCGATGGCCGCGATGTCCTTCTATTACTCCACGCAAAAGTTCGGCAACGGCGAGGAGCGAGATCGAGCTTTTTTCATCTCATTGTTGGTTGTCTCTGAGATTTCATTCTGGCTTTCGGTGGGATTCTGTCGCGTCTTTAGAGGGAGCACGGAGTCGGCCGGGGACCGATGGTGGTCAGATGTATGTGGAAAATGGGTTTTTCCCCTGATCTCGGCGGTATGTGGCTGCGTGGCTTTTCTGGTCTCGAATCCGGACCCCAAAGTGGGCATCCTCGCTCTCGTTGGCATTTTGTCACTGCAGGCGGTGCTCGCTCGATTGTCACGATTTAAACCTATCGAGGTCATAGAGGTGCCTGCGGCCCTGGTCGTCGTGGGATACGCGTTCTGGTTGATGGTCTTAGCAAGTTACAAAGACACGCATCACTGGAGTTTCTTCCTTGGGCCCGTGTACACCGTACTTGAGGGTGGACACCTCTTGTGGGATGCCCCAAGTCAATACGGATTCCTTAATATTTTCTCTGTCGCGACGCTCAGCCGCATAACAGGGCTGGAGCCAGAGCTCGCCATGTGCCATCTCCTGGTTTTTCTTGAGGCCTTAGCGGTGATTGTAACCTTTTCTTTCTTCAGGTTTCGGCTCAAGCTCTCGACTTTTGTCTCCGCGGCGCTGGCGTCAACGTTTCATCTCTGTTTGCCAGGATGGATAGAGATGTACTCGGGGCCAGCCTATGTTCCTTCATCCTCGGCTTTCCGTTTCTTTCCATCCATAGCTGCCCTCCTCGCGTTTGATAAAGCGGTGCGGTGTCCGACTGGGGTATGGTTTCTCATATCTGGGACGCTGATCATGATAGCGGCGCTCTGGAGTCCGGAGAGCTGCCTCTATATTGGGGCCCCGATCGGGGCTTACATGTTTCTCACGCTCGCGCGTAAGCCTCGACTCTCATTTTTTGTCTCTCCTCCCGTTAAAATTTGCATTGTCGCGGCAGGCTTGATCGGAACCTTTCTGGCTGGTTACTCGCTCACCCTTCCTCACGGTATCGATTTCTACGCCTTCTATGAGTACGCGGAAGCGTACGCCACCTTCTCAGGGACTTTGCCGATTGAGGCTGATCTGTGGACCGCTCTGTTCGCGTTCCTCATATCTATCTCGTACTTGATTGCGCGGTCGCGATGGAGAGAAGGGGGCGAACACTCAGCTCAGGGGGCGATGATCCTCGTGTACGTGATGTGTATCTCTACCTACTTCGTGGCTCGAAGTAATTATCGTAATGTGCACAACGTAATTCCGTGGGCTCTCACGGCCCTCGCCGCCGTCAATTTGCCTTCCCTGATCAGCATCCGCAATCTGCAAAAGTTAGTCGTGCTTACCGTTGGGGCTCTCACCCTCGGATTTTTCATCGCCTACTATCACATCGGAAATAACCCTAACCGGATAACTGATCGATGGATGGCGTATCGTATGTACATACCGCTACAGTTCGATCCTATGCCACCTGGCGTAGCGAAGGCCGCTCGCGAGGCCGTTGACAGCTCTGCTTTCACCGTAATTCATGACCGAGCCCTTTTCGCGCAGAGCGCGGAGCTGGGCTCAAAGGGGCACGCCCTACCAATAAGCCCACTCTTGCATTTCGCGTTGCTCCGTGAAGATCGGCTCCGGGTCTACGCGCAGCGGATGGTTGATAGAGTTCCGCGCTCGTATGTGCTGTGCCAAGATCGGATCTGTCCGGGGGTTCCTTACACCTTCGAAAAAATGAAAGACATCCTGGAAATAAAGCCCGTGCCGTTCCCTGAGGGTAAAAAGTTGGGCTGGGACCTTCTTGAGGTCACGAAGCGATAAGAGCGGAATCTCCAAGTCCATCGCCTCTAGAGAGTGAGCTGATGACGGTCGCTAGGTTCCAAGCTCGTTGAGTCTCTTTCGCTCCTGAAGGAACGAATTTACGTCAGAGCTTGTCACTAACTTCTCGGGACCGTGCGTGATTGATTTTACGATATACTTGGGACGTTTCTTGGTCTCCTCAAGTATTTTGCCCACGTACTCGCCAACAATAGCCGTGGCGAACAGCTGAAGACCTCCGAACCCTAAAATGAGGGATACGATCGTTGTTAACCCTCGCGGAATGGTTGGATCGTAGAATCGCACGAAGAGAGAATACGCCATGGCTAGACACGCCAAACCCATGAGTGCGACTCCCCCAAAGAGCAGGAACTCCAGCGGGGCATAGCTGAAGCTAAATATGCCTTTGCGGGCCCACCGAAGATTCCTTCGGAGGTTGTTCGTTGAGACCCCGAACATTCGCTCGGGGCGAATATAATCAACACCGGTCTGCTTGAATCCCACCCATGCGCGCAGTCCTCGAAGGAATTGGTCTGTCTCGGGCAGTAAGAGCATTTGATTGACGACCTTTCGATCTATCAAGGAGAAGTCTCCCGCGTCCACTGGCACGCTAATATCGGCCATCTGTCGAAAAATTCGGTAGAACGCTTTGTAGGCAAGCGCCATGAAAACTGAAGCCTCGCGCCTCACCCGTCGGCCATATACGACGTCGTAACCCTCGTGGCGCCATTTCTCGAAGAATTGAGGTATCACCTCTGGCGGGTCTTGAAGGTCCCCATCCATAAGCACTACGGCGTCTCCGGAGGCCACATGCATTCCACTCAGAAAAGCACTCTGCGAACCAAAGTTGCGAGAGTGTTCGATTACTATGACGCGATGGTCCTTGGTCGCCAGCGCAGTCGCTATCTCACCGGTGTTATCGGGGCTTGAGTCGTTCACAAAAATAATCTCGTACTCAACTTTCATCGCCCGAAATACCTTTGTGAGTCGCTCGTACATGATAGGAACGGCTTGGCCGTCCT
>JALRCK010000189.1 GCA_023262305.1 Deltaproteobacteria bacterium | reverse complement strand
AACTTAGTAATATCTGCGACCGAGACCTTTGCTTTGGGCGCCTTCTTTTTAGCGACCTCGATCATCTTTGCCGAGAGGTCGATTCCCCTTGCCTTGTAGCGACGAGAAAGGAGCTTGAGCATGCTCCCTGAACCGCAGCCGAGCTCAAGGAGGGTCTTGGCTCCAGGGGCATACTGCCGCAGAAGCTTCTGTAAGAAGACCGCCACGTCTTCGCGCTCTCCGACGACGGCATCGTAGTGTTCTGCAAAGTTGTCGTAATGGCTCATATCCGGTCTCGTAAGAGGATAACGGTTACTATGAATCGGTTGCGGAGAGAACTTTAGCCACGCCTGAGCACAGCAACTGCTACCTGAAGCTCGGCTCCGAAGGCGCACAGGAGGATCCTCTCAGCCTTCTTGTCGAGCCCACGATTGAGGCAGTCCTCAAGACCGAGGAAGCACGCCGCTCCCGAGATATTTCCGATCTTGGTAATGCCATCGGTATACAGCTGCTCGTCGTGAATACCGAACGGTGTCGGGAGCTCGTTGAGCATTCGAACGTTCGCTTGATGTGGGATGATGTAAAACTTGGAGAAGTCCTCCACGCCAGAGAGTTCTCGAACCCGAGGCACGATGCGAGTGCCGAATTCGAAGACACCACGACCGCGCATCTGAAGCATGCATATGCGGGGAGTCTCCGTGTCTCGGGTCGCTAGGGCGTTTGGAAGGTTGATAACATCGACGCTCTCACCGGCGTAGCACTCTGAGGCAACTCGCTCGACGATGAAACCACCGGTAGCTTGTGGGTCGTTGGTGACAACAACTGCGGATATCCCGTCGCTGAATAGTATCGCTGTTTTCCAGCTTTCTTTGTCGAGCATGCGGCTGATGTGGTCGCCCGTTACAAGGACGTAAGTGCTGACCTTCCCGAGGGCAGTATCCGCTAGGAGCTGGTTAAAGGTAGCCTGAAGCGCTTGAACACCACCGGCGCACCCCATTCCGACGTTGCATGCCAGCACGTGGGTAAGCCCGAGCTTTGAGGCGACCATTGGTGCAAGAGAGGGAATGAGGTAGTCCGTTGTAGGGTTACACGAAGAGAAGATACCCGAGACCTTTGACAGAGGAACGTTAGCGGCTGCTAAGGCGTCGATGGCGGCGTCGCGCGCTAAGGTGACGAGATCCTCATTCGCTGCCATTCGGTGAAGTCGGGTAACTCCAGAGAGCTGCTCAACTGTTCCTGGATCGCGCTTGAAGTAGTTCTCGAGGGTCTCTGGGTGGAGGATCTCCGACCCGAGCCTGTGCGCAACTCCTGTGATGCGAATATTCATAAACAAACGACCCCGTTAGACGGTCGCCCGAATATACCCTATTTCGGGGGGCTAGGAACCGTTTGACGGGTGAATTTTTGGTTATTTTCGGGTTTTTAGGTAGTTGACTTGTGGGGGTTACCCCTTTGGAGAAGGTCGTTTTCGCCCGAGGCGTGCCCTCCCAATCGCCCAGCTGGGCGCCCAGAAGGGCTCCTGCCCGTGCTCACAAGAGGGGCGTAAGCCTCGTTTGAGGGGGTCGAACCGAGGCTTGGCGGTGGGGAACGTAGCTCCCTCCGTCTACCTCAAGCAGCGGGATCCTGATCGGTATCCCGCGGTAGCGACCTAACCTCGTGTTCAACGTCTGTTTGATCGAGATACGCTCGTAGGCGTGAATACATCTGTCTTCGCTCTGTGAGGTCGAGTCCCTGCGCCCTGTAACGCTCGAGACCATTGGCGATTGTGGACACGCGCCTTTGAATCTTGGTGTAGCTCGATTTGAACTCAGGAACGAGCGTTTGCGGGAATACCGAGCGCAGCTCCAAAAGGCTTCTCAGTGAGGCGACCGTGCGGGTTAGTTCCCTTAGGGGAACGGCGTCAGATCGGACGGTAAGTCGACGGAGTACCTCAAAGGCGGAGTTCGCCCTCTGGAGCTTCGATAGTACTACCAACCTGACCATTGCCCGCTGGGTCCCTGGGATGTCCTGATTGATCAACGAGGTCTTGAGGCTCTCATAGGTCTCGCGCATGCGCACGGCAAATACCCGAAGGGGGCGGTCGGTGACCGTGTCAATCGAGTTGATTGGGATTCCAGCGCGGGCAAGGAGCGTGTTCGTGGTGGCTTCGCGCTCAGAGAGTGCAAGGCCTTTTTGGGAGAAGTATCCCCCACTGCGCTTCATCTCATCATTCAGACGAGCGCTGGCGCGGAAGAGAGAGTCAGCGATGAGCTTAAAGCCATGCTCAGCTCCCTGAATGAGGTTTGAAAGCTGCTTGGCATCGGTGGTGTTGTACCCGGTCTTCCGGGCCGAGCCGTCCATCGTCCTGCTCAGTCTTCGAACGGCGGCATCAGCGGCGGTGATGTGGGTGGTGATGTTGTTAGACCCCTGCGCCAACCGCCCCTCAAGTTCCATGAAAGCGTCCGCAGCCTCCCGTTTCAAGTGGTGAGATACACCGGAGAGCTCATCTCGGCTCTTACCGACGAGAGCCTCAAGGTCTCCCCGAATGGTTGCCTTGACCTCCGGTGACGCAGAGCGCCGCCACTGTTGCCGAGCGCGTGTTGTGAGTTCGTTCCATTCAACGGAGAGTTGTCCCAGTGACATCGTCTCAAGTTGATATCCCGATGTTTCGTGGTCAGTCTTACGAAGAGCGCTGTATACCGAGGGGAAATACGAGGCGATCTGCTCGGGTGCCTGCCAAACGGTTCGATCTCGTTTCGGTCCGGTTCGATTTACGGCTGTATTCTCTCGGATATAGACGATCGATCCGATCTTCTCGTCTGAAAGTGGTTGGGCCTCCGGGTAAGTTTTGGCGTCGATCTGTCGAAGGAGGAGAACTCGCTCATTTCCGGGACCGATCGCTACGGCTGATTCAAATATGGCTTTGAGTGACGCTATGACGCGTGGAGATGATTTGATCTCAAGCGCCTCGATATCTGAGAGGTTTCGAGTCGGCTCGGGGACGATGCCGAGGTCTACGATGAGTTTAAACGGAATAGCCGCAGGGCTCACCAAGCAGGCAGCGAGAGAAATGTTATTGAGATCACGCCGAGGTGGGTACACAACGCACGGCGCTTTCACGTCCGGTCGAGGTATGGCGTAGTCTGCCTTGTCGCAGAAAAGCTCCTGGAATCGCTTGAAGCGACAACTTGGCAGCGAGTTCCAGAGATGCTCAACGAGCTTCGTCCCTTCGTACCCGAAAAGCGACATGTCTCGTCGAAAATTTTGCACCGGGATAAAACGGTCGCCCCAATCGAACCCCGCGACCGCACGGAATTTCTCGAGCTGTGGGTTTGTTGACAGAAGTTCATCCAGTCGAGCACTCTGGCGCACAAAGGCTTCATGGGCGGATTTTTCTTCCGGGGTTGTTGGTTCTGGGCGAGAACGCCCCTCTCGGTGGACTTGAGCTCGAAGCTGCTCGGCTGATTTATTGGTTGGAATCGGCATACTGCCCCATGATCCATGGTGCAACGAGCTTAGTCAAAGGGTGTTAGGCGGATGCTCATGGGGGGTGTTTCTTTGGGTTTTTTTTGCTAAGAGTTGGTCTAAAATCAAAGTTTTAGTCAACAAATGACAGGTTCGTGCTAGAGTTCACGCCCGATGTCCGAAATGATCACCGACGAATATCTGCACAATTTGATCTCGGCCGTTGAGGATGAGGGAGCCGAGGCAAAGGCTTTTTCAGCCTCATATACTCTTGCAAAAGGTGTCAAGGTACCAACAGCTTCGCAGCGGGTGCTCTATTCATTTTCCCTGGCTAATCCCCCACGATTGCAGGAGGAGTCTCGCGGTCGTTTGGCTGTTCGGGGCTTGAATGTTGAGTGCACCGTTATCTCTCGCCGCAGCGATGGGCTCGATGTTGCTACGTTCGTAGATCTTGGCCAAGAGCTTGAGTCTGCGGTTCTGACGGTGGACCGCTCGGAGATCCTCTCGGTGCTCGCGGCTCGCCTGGAAGGAGTTCGGAGCGGCTCTCACCAGACCCCCTTCAACAGAGCGCTGGCTGGTCAGGTTGTGCGCCTGAGTGATGGTGAGCCGGGAGTCGATGAATCGTTTATCTCAGCGCCAGACGACCTCACGAGCGACCAAAAGGAGGCCTTTCGACGGGCCATTCAAAACCGGGTGACCTATCTTTGGGGTCCCCCTGGAACCGGCAAAACGGTGACTCTCTCTGCAATCGCTTTCTACCTCTTCTGCCACAATAAACGCGTTCTTCTGGTATCGCATACCAATCGAGCGGTGGATGGGATCGCGCACGGGCTGTGCAAACGGATCGTCGGGAAATCTCGGGCTAGTATCCCTGAAGGAAGCGTTGTTCGAATCGGAAACATCTCCCGCAAGGGGCTTGCAACATCTTTCGGAGCGCAGGTTAGCCTTGAAAGCCTAGCGGATCTCCAACAGCGCAAGATTCGCGACCGGATAAGTGCTGTGCGCAAAGAACGTGAGGCGAATGCCGCGGAAATCGCCACCCTTCGCGAACAATACGCTCTGACCGCTCGCAAAGGTGTGCTTGAGGGGGAGCTTGCTGAACTTCAAAAGTTGCTCGCGGACGTACGCAGCTCGGAGAGTGGGCTTTCGACGGTTCTTCGCGTTCTTCGAATTCGGTATGGAACGGGAGATGGTCGTGGAGGATCTATAGGAGATATCAAGCGCTCTATTCAATCAGTGACCTCAGAGATCCTCACCGTGGTATCTCAGCTAGAGCACGTGGGCTCCGCCGAAGAGCTGTGCGATCAGATCGACGCGGCAGAGGCTCGCGAGCGTGAGCTTGAAGAGAGCTTGAGGGACCTTGAGGTCCTTGCAGAGGATCCCTCCGCTGCATCGTTGGATCGTGCGCGAGTTGTTGCGTGCACCGCAACACAGGCAGTTCTGCGGTACGCGTCTCTGGGAGAGTTTGATGTTGTGATAGTGGATGAGGCTTCCATGCTTCCCCTGCCCTACGTTGTTTTCCTCGCAGGTATGGCTCGCGAAAAGGTAGTTGTGGGTGGGGATTTCCGCCAGTTGCCACCGATCGCCCTTTCACGCTCCCCTGCGTCGAAGATGTGGTACGCCAGGGACATCTTTGAGGTTGCCGGAGTCGTTGACCTCGTTGACCGAGGGGGCGTAAGCCCTTACCTTGCGACCCTTACGACTCAGTTTCGAGGTCACGAGAAGCTCGCGGCTCTTATTAACGACAGGTTCTACGGTGGAAGGCTTATCCCGACACGCAAGACCCCGGACGCTGCAGTTTCGGAGGGAGACTCAGCGGGGCTCTTCAACAATTCGGTTACCGTTGTTGATACCTCAGCTCTC
>JALRCK010000188.1 GCA_023262305.1 Deltaproteobacteria bacterium | reverse complement strand
CACCTAAAAATTGCACAGCCTCGTCGGAAGTCATGGCTGATTCATCTGCACTGAGGAGAGCTATATTTTCCCGCACCGTAAGCCCAGGCATGAGAGTAAAACTCTGATCCAAAACACCAGGACGTATTTTGTACTTTCGCGTGTTGAAACCTCCAACTGCCACATCCCCCGAAGTAGGTAAGATACGACCGAGCAACAGCCCGATGAGAGAAGATTTGCCGACCCCGTTTTCTCCTAGAACAGCGACCGTCTCCCCGGCCGAAATCTGCAGTTTTATTCCCTTTAATGTGTCACGCGACAGACCAGGGCGCCTCAGACGAACGTCTTGGAATTCGATACTCGGGGCTTCAGAAAGCTCGACTGTTGCTCGATTATCCCCCCAGCGATCCGCCATCTGATGCAAGACCAAACGCTTCGAACTAAGAGCCAGATCTGTCACTTGAGCGCTGAGAAGAGAGCCTATTTCACTTATGTTATCTCGTAATGACCAAGCCGACATCAACAGCCATATACACCACGACGACGATATCTCCCCGTTCCACCACCGCAGTATGAAGTAGAGGCTGGCTCCAACAACGGGGGTCTCAAGAAGAAAATCGGTAACAAGCTGGTCGAGCTCGTTCCTCTCAACCGCCTTGAGACGCACTGCGCCTGACTCGGCTCTCCACTTGGCAACATAACGTGCCACCCGCTCATAGCAGCCACATACTTGTAAGATGGATACACTCGCTTTATGACCCAGCATGCCTTCACCATCCTCGACCAGCAAATCGACTGGGGCAGCCTGATTCTCAGCATCCACCTCTCTTGCTGAGATCCTCAGCGCGCTTCGGTATCGCAAGTAACCACTTATAAAGATCGGCACGACGCCAAAACTCACTCCGCTGATAACCATCCCAGCAGTAGTCACCAACATCTCCCCGACTTGCTGACCAAGGCTGATAACACCGCTGACCAATTCCTGCGCAGATTTTTGGGTGTTCTTGACTGCCCCGATCAACTCGGCGGCGGGCTGTCGTTCGCGCACCTGCTCCGGAAGTTGCCCAACCAATTGGTCAACATCGCTCGAAACTCGCAGATCGACCACGTGCTGTTGCCGGGCGGTAAGCAGGTCTCCTAGATACTGCGCGAAGTAATAAAGACACCATAAGCTTACGCTCGCCGCAAAATATCCAAAAACACGTCCTCCCGTCTCATCACTGAGTTGCCGAGCCCCAAACCCAGCGGACTCGCCAATCAGAGAGACCGTCTCAGAAAAAGCGAAGGTTGATACTGATACACATGTCGCTCCAAGAGCGGTAAGCGCGAATCGCTGTACCCATAACATAGGCTCTATCGACAACATCTCTCTAACTACCGTTACGTAATCCCCAAAAGAACTTCGATGTTTTTGAACCCCCTCCAACACTCTATCGATCTCTTGCTCGGTAGGGATAGATCGTGAAGCCGGCTGAACAGCCTCCAGGGTCACAGCTGTCGCTCTTGGGGGAACGTGCACTGCAGGGTATTCAATCCTCGTGGTCCCTCCCATACGCTTTTCACCCGGGTGGGTCGCCACGATGGTGCCTGGATTGCCGATGAATGAGGTATTCAGCATGTCTAAACCCGGCTCAGCCAGGGGGCTTCCAGCGGAGAGAGTGATGCCCTCATCTGCCTCAGCGGTACGGGCAACAGGCTGCAAGTTAGTAATTGTCAACGTCAATGTTCCGAGATCGATTCTCGATACAACGCCCTTGTCTGACGCGTTCAAACCGCTATTAGAAACGCCTGGTTGTACCATACCTAACACGCTGAACTATAACCACCGTACGTTGCCTACCAACTCTCCACATCAACCATGTAAGAGCCGCCACCGCGGAGTAACGCTCGCAGCTCTCTCTTCAGTTAACACGACCAACGAGTCAGTGCCTTGAGAGACGGTCTGCGCCTCAAAGCGTGCTGACCGCGCACTCCGGAGAAAAGCCGCGACCCCCTTCCGGTGAAGCCAATACCCGATCTCTATAGTCGGGAGCGCCGGTGACCTCTCTACCAAACCACTGTGGTGGGCTGAAAGATTGTGCCTCTGACTCCGACGAGAAATCCACTTCAGCCAAAAGCAATCCATGGAGCTCCCCACAAAATACAGCTAGCTTTATAGTGTGGTCTCCGTGACGAATCCTTAAGCTTAGCTTCTCTAGCTGATTCCCCTCGGTCGCCGGCCAAAGCATGTCGAACTGAGCCTCTGAGATATCGATAGTTACCTCGGTGGGAGCTGTACCGTTTGCTCGTGTGATAGTCAGAAAGTGGCCGCGGAGCTTGTTGTTGCTTACGTCTATCTTCCTCCGGACCCTCATCTCTACGCCAATAGCAGACATGCTAAGATAGCCCTGCTCGATTCTATAGACCGACGAAGAGATAACCCCTCGCGGCACCTCAGCGACCAACCACTTTCTCCCAATCCGAATTCCCGATTGTCCCGCATCAGCTGAGAAAGATACCGTGCCCCCTAACACACCCTCGCATGAAGTCTTAGTCGACATAGCCTATGCCCCCCCCCCTTACTCCGTTGAGAGTGCTACCCTAAGGTCGCTCTCAAACGAAACACCAAAGCGGGAGAGGATATTTCCGAGAGAACAATTTGGCAAACATGCGTGGATCTACCAACATACGCGCGATAGTCTAGCCATTATCAGCACAACCCTGCCTGAACGTCAGCCTCAGTAGGAGTATTACAAACGCATCCTTTGCCCCATTAACAACTAACCTCTTGGGGATTCCTTCCCCTTGCGGGGACCACATCACGCGAGCATCTCTTCTTAACCACCGTCAGGTGACTTGAGACGGCTCAGGATCTGAGCGGCCGCCGATGTCGTCGTTACGGTATGGAGCGCTTCATCTACTCCGATCGCCGCTTTACTCTTGAGAAGAGCTAGGGCGCGGTTTGGACTGAGCGAACGCGATCCGAGGGTGCAAACAGCGTCTAGGGAGAGCGCTCCCGGTTCAGACAGCGACTCCTCCGCAATCTCGAGGACGCGCTTACCGTGGTGGTGATACAGCGACTCAGGCAACAGCTGCGCTAGAAAAAAACCTCTGGCCCGATCAAAACCACACTCAGATTCAACCAACTGTAGGATGCTCTCCGATACACCTCTCTGAAATGTCAGCCCATGGGCGAAAGCACTGAATAACTTGCGGTCAATTTTTTTTCTCCCCAAGGGCACCAACTTTAAAAGCTTCATCGCCGACCCTCTGCTCCTCATTTCGGAGATAGCCGAAACGCGCGCAAGGGCATCAGAATCAATAGCTTCTGCGACCAAGGGGTCCAACGCACCCCACCACTCTACAATGTCCCTCTGCCACTGCAACGGATCCCTCGATATCGCTCCCTGAAACGCGGCTCGCAGTTCGTAGGTCGCCAGAGTCAGGTCAGCCTCCGCTTGGTACTCGGCAGGCATTTCTGCGAGGAACTCCTTATCGGAGTCATTCAGGCGCGAAGTGGCTAGTGGAATATACTTCGGATAGGTTGCAAGCATCTTGGAGAGATATCTCATAGACTCCAAGGCATACCCAGCTCCAGAATGTGCCGCAGCCTCCTCGTCCCGATCGGAGAAGTCTCTTGCAAGGTCGCCGACGCACGCCAACGCCGAGAGAAACTCGGGAAACAGCTTAACCGCAAAACTTTGAGGACCCTTCACGCACAGCTGTTCATAATAGTTCAAGAAACTTTCCGCTGTAGACAGTGATTCGAAGAGCGTGAGTGAATGAAGTGGCCGGGGTACGTGCCTCTCAGAATCAGGGCTCACAGCGTAATCGCGACATATTATCAACACGTCGTTGAAGTCTGTGGCCTGCGCTATGTCAAACGCCAAATCCTCAAAATCTTGCTGGGCCAGTGGTGGGCTTGAGAGTTCTGGACGGATTCCGAAGGGTCGATAAACTGTTAAACCCAGCCTTCTCTTGATTGGCACATCGAGGGGCAAAAACGGTTGGAGCGCCGTAACATCGCTCACTCGCTCCGCACCGTTTACAACGCTTAGACACAACTCCGCAGAAGGCCGTAATTTATCCTCTAACATCTTCTGTATCTCCCGTCGCGCTAGCTCGACATCCTCTGAACGGGGTGAGATGGAGGCGAGAGCTGCGAGAGCGAGCTCTCTCGGAATTTCCAACAAATGAGCGGAGTCGGTTAGAAACGCCGCATGAATACAGCCAGCCAATTCCGCTCTCTTCTCTCTAGGTAAGGGCGTACCATCTGACTCATATATCTCGGCGTCACTCTCCGCACCCGCGAAGATGGTCACCTTCAACGCGAAGACCTCAAGCGCTCGCTGCTTTGAACATAAGAACGAACCCAAAAGCGCGGAATTCTTTCGAGCGCTGTCACGAAGCGCCTGGGCCACCAAGTCTACCGAGAGATTCCACTCTGACCGCGAAGAGTCACACAACGCGAGAGCAAGATACTGAAAAGCCTCCGCGAATGAGGCAGCAGCAATCGCGGAGACACAGCGCAACGTCATACCACGTGTCTGCCCATCCACTGCGCTAGAACCAATTCGGGCAACAGCGCACAGAAAGCTTTCGAGCGATCTTGTGTCAGGGTAGAGCTCGCACAACATCTCTATCGATTGAAGGTAACCATCTCGCTCGATGCTGGCGTTGCTGACAACATGCGAAAGCAACCGCCGTTCTCGATCCGTTAACACCTCAGCTACCTTGGAGGCGTTCTCCTCATTCTCACTCCGAGCCTCGAGCAGCTGGTGAAGGACATCGCTGAGCTTAGAGTCGTGTCGGCGGTTCTTCCCATCCATCAAAATCTTGTGGAGCAATGAGACGAGCGCCGGTAGCCCCTCGGCCAGCTCGTTCACAGAACAAACCCGGTACAAATCTCGGTACACTGCGGTCAGAGTACCATTTGCGGATGAATCGTTGTGAGATTCAACAAACGATGCCAATTCTCGGGGAGTATTAACTCCTTGCCGCTCCATCTCTACCGCCAGTCTCCTTGCCAGCGGAGTATTAGCGGCTCGTAAATAAGAGATCACGTCACCTACAAAGCTTGAAGGTTGGTCTAGTATGCTGTGGTGATTGGGATGAGGCGGGCGCCGCACTTTTGGGTCAGGCCCCCCCCCTGGCTCATTGAACATTATCTTTCCTCGCAATCATCAGCGTTCTCGCGAACGGTCACACCCGGATGCTTCGTCCAGCAAGCAACCTTCCTCCAAAATCTCCGGAGCTCGTAGTGAACGAGCGAGCCCGAATATAGCAGTTTGCTATCTCCCCTTGCTGGAGCTCTACCAGGGGGCGCTCATCGAACATCACGTGGCGCC
>JALRCK010000187.1 GCA_023262305.1 Deltaproteobacteria bacterium | reverse complement strand
CGAACACGACATTCCACGTGAAGAGAGTCTGCAGAGCCTCTGGGCGGATCGCTACAGGCGCTCGGACATCCCCGAGGACCACGTCGCCCGTGACAAACATGCCCGGCACGAGGAGCTGCTTCTCATTAGGAAGAACGACTCGAACGAGGCGAGCCTGAGCTTTTTCGTCTGCGTATGGAGCCACATAGTCGACGGTGCCCGGGAACGTAGCCTCTCCGGAAGCGCTTCGAACAAGGACAGCTTGTCCGACCTTTATCTGAGAGCTCTCTTCCAGCGGCACAAAAAAATCAGCCCATACCTCCGAGAGGTCTGCAACGACGTAGACCCACTGATTCTCGGGGACATACTCACCTACGATGAGGTGCCCGTTGATTACGGTGCCCGCTATCTGGGAGCGTACCTCGTATGGCTGCAGGCTTTGATTGCTCTCCATAATTGCGACGATCTCACCCTTTACGACTGAATCGCCGATGTGCTTTCGCCCCTCTCTGACCATCCCTGCAAAGCGCGGAATGATGTGAGCGATGCGGTGCTCACTCGGAGTAATTTTTCCACGCACTCGAATGGTACGCTGGATAGTTTGTGACGAGACCCGTTCTGTCGATATGTGAGACTCGGCAGCGACATCTGAAGGGATGGTGGTGCGCCCCTCGTAGGACGGATAGGACCATACCAAGGTTTTCCCCTCGAATACCGCACTAACGCCGATATCGAATGAGTGCGGTTCTCTGACCTCTTGATCGCTGAGCAGGAAATCACCCTTCGGTTTAAACGATATCTCCTCCTGAATTCCACCTAAGCGTGTGAGAGTCACGTTGAGCGAGAACGATGAAGGTGAAACCGGTTTGTTGTCATGTGTGAGGTACGCCCTAAAACGAGGCGGACCGCCGGCTTCATGGATGGCGAGCTCTAAAGCGGTGTGCCCATCAGTAAGCACTTTGCCACCATGAGGACCATGGTGATCGGCTTCTTCGTGGTGGTGATGCGAAGGAGCGCCATCACACGCAGACAACCCGATTGTGACAGAGCCACATATTGCCGTGATGAGAACGGACGCGAGAATTCGTCGCATTAGACCTCCTCTCCAACTACAATAGAGAGCCGCGCTCGAGCCATCGCGGCGTGTTGCCAAAGGGCGAGACCGGTGACTTGCGCCTCGTTCCAAGCTCGAAAGGTCTGCCATACTTCAAGGATACTTCCCTTTCCACTCTGGTAGGCGCGCTGCTCAGCTTCGAGAGCCGCTCGAAAAGATGGCGCGACACGCGAGGTATAGACCTCAACCTGGCGATGAGCGCTGACAGCAGCAGCGTGTGTTGTTGCTACCTGCAACTCTAGTCCACCCTTTGTTACGATATCTGTTTTACGTCGAGATGCCTCTTGTTCAGCCGTAGTGCGAGTTATCTCAGGTTGGTTGCGATTCCATAGTGGAAGTGGAACGGTGATGCCAGCGCCGACGAAGTCACCGCCATCGTTTGTGTGTTGGTATACAACGCGAGGAGCAAATATTGGAAAAGCATCAAGCTCTGCCAATCGTGTTTGTTCGGTGGCGAGCGCCTGGAGTACCTGTAGTCGAGTTTGTTCGCTCATTTGGCTAGAGCGGGCTTTATCGAGGAGTGCCGGAGCAGGACCGATCTTTGCGAAAGATGGCGCCGCGCTTGCAACCACTTTGCAAGTAGTGCCGATCGTCATAGACAGCTCACTCTGGAGGGCCGCGAGAGTGCCCTCAGTGCCAACACGTTGAGCTTCGATGCGAGCCTTTTCGCCCTGAAAAACCGCCTCAGAGCCTTGGGATAGAAGTCCCTCCTTGACCTGTTTGCTGACCGTGGCTACTTGGGTCGCTACATCCGCTTCGGCTTGTGTCAAAACCCGCACGGTCTCTTGGAGGGAGTAGAGCCGAACATAGTTAACGGTGCTCTGTTGGGTAAATTCGAGGAGTTTGATGCCTCGCTCGGTGTCCCCTGCTTTGCGGATGAGATCTGCAACTTTGTCGCGCTTGCCGAAGTTAGAGATCCGAAGAGGCTGGCTCAAGCTGACTTCGGACTGCGGATCGTTTGCGCCACCTACATACATCCGAGTCCAGGTTTGAAACCCTGAGAGCTCTGGATTGATTAAAAGTTCAGTTTCAAGGGCCTGCGCCACCCTGGTCGCATAGTCTCGGTCGATCTCCGCAACGAGGGGGCTGTGGGCTAGAGCATGAGCACGGAACGCATCAAGCGAGAGCTTCATCTCGCATGGCTGGGTGAGGGACTCCCGATTCGGAGCTGCCTCCACAACACCCGTCACCGCAAGGATGGTAAGCGCAGAGAGGGAGGTGAGCAGGGAGCATTTCATTGGGGTTTTCATTCCTAGGTGGTCATGACAGAGCCTCCCCCACTCTACCAAGCTCAACGTGACGGGGCGAGGGATAAGGGAGCAGAATTGCCAGGGATATGATTGAAAATGACGGGGGGCTGTGAAATTCTGGCTGTCATGGTTGCCTCTCAAAGCCCCTCCAGCGCCAGAAAGTCTGTTCCAGGGCGTGTTTTTAAGCCGAGGCGGTTAACCAACGATTTCTATGAGGGCGAGCGGACCGAAACTCTTGCCCGAAGCCTCTTAGGAGCGAGGCTTGTGACGGTGTCTCGCGGGGTTCGTACCTCAGGAGTGATAGTGGAGGTAGAGGCCTACTTAGGGGTCAATGATCCGGCTTGTCACGCCGCCCGAGGGCTTACCAAGCGGAACGCGGTGATGTTTCGGGCGCCCGGGCACTGCTACGTGTACCTTATCTATGGAATGTACCACTGCGTCAATGTCGTGAGTGATCCTGAGGGAATTGGTAGCGCTGTTCTCATTCGTGCCGTAGAGCCCCTTGAGGGGCTTGAGGTGATGCAGAGGCGTCGAGGGCGCTCGATAAAGCCGATTGATTTGGCGCGGGGACCGGGCCGATTGTGTGAGGCGCTGGCGATATCAACGGGTATGTCAGGGGAACACTTCGCGCACTCCTCGCGCATTTGGATCGAGCCCTACACAACTTTTGCCCCCTCACAGGTCGGTGTATCAGGGCGGATCGGGATCTCTGCCGGACAGGAGATGCCACTTCGATTTTTTGTGAACGATTGCGCGTGGGTCAGTGGCAAAAATGCTGCGGTACCCGGTCGCATCAAGCGGTATCGTTGACACACCGAATAGGGTAAGCTCCTCGCTTAGCGCATCTAGCGCGTTGGAGCTATGACTTCGTACAACCTCACTCTCTCCATTTGGGTGCCCATTGCGGTATCGATTTTGCACCTGGTCGGAATCGGAGCCGCGATTCACGCGCTCTACTATTCTCGAAGCTCACAAGGCTCAATCGCGTGGATACTTTCGTTGATGCTGTTCCCGATCTTGACCCTGCCGATATATTTCATCTTTGGAAAGACCCGGTTCGGGGGCTACCGAGAGCGTATCGGTGCGATGCTTGCAACGCATCGGGAGCTGTACGCGAAGTACAGGGAGCTCCTCGTTACCCATCGAACAGGGGCGCTCGCTGATCGCACTCCAGATGCTCTTGAGAGCATAGCTGGCAATGATATCCTCTCTGGCAATAAGCTTGAGCTGTTGATCAATGGGACGCACACCTTTGAAAAGATCTTTGAGGCGATAGATCGGGCTGCTCACTACATTCTTATAGAGTTCTTTATTATCAAAGATGATGAGCTTGGCATGGCGCTACAAGAGCGCCTGATCCGCAAAGCCAAGGAAGGAGTCGCCGTTTATCTTCTCTTTGATGAAGTTGGCAGCAAGAAGCTCTCATCAGAGTATACGCGAGCGCTCGAGGTGGCTGGTGTTAAGGTCTCTCGCTTTCATACGAGACAGGGACTACGAAATTTCTTTCAGATAAATTTTCGCAACCACCGCAAGATCGTTGTTATCGATGGCCTCGTCGGGTTTGTAGGTGGGCACAATGTAGGTGATGAGTACGTCGGGCGCTCGACAAAGTTTTCATCATGGAGGGACACTCACGTTCGAATCGAGGGGCCTGCTGTGCTCCCGCTTCAGGCAACTTTTGCGGCTGACTGGATGTGGGCGATGGGATCGATCCCCGATGTGGCGATTGCAGCTCCGCACAGAGTTGGAGAGAGCGATGTGTTAATTCTCTCCACCGGACCAGCTGATACAGCCGATAGATGCACGCTGTTTTTTCTTGAGGCGATAACGAGGGCGAAACAGAGAGTGTGGATAGCCAGCCCATACTTTGTGCCGGATGACTCAGTGATTAAGGCACTGCAGCTTGCAGCAACGAGAGGTGTTGATGTTCGAGTTCTCTTGCCGGAGAAAGCGGATCACCTTCTCGTATGGCTCGCTTCATTCTCGTACGTTCCTGAGGTTACTCAGTCAGGTGTGAAGGTATATCGATATACGGAAGGTTTTTTGCACCAGAAGGTTTTGCTCGTCGATGATACCCTGGGCTCAGTGGGCACCGCAAACCTAGACAACAGATCCCTTCGGCTCAATTTTGAGATCACCGCGGTGACGATGGACTCGATGTTCTGCGAACAGGTAGCAACGATGCTGGAAGCCGATTTTGAGATTAGTCGAGATGTGAGCGCAACCACCTTTGGTGAAATGCCTATCCTGAAACAGTTGGGTTCCAAGGCTGCTCGGCTGTTTTCGCCGACGTTGTAACTTGGACGCATGCCTACTTGGAATTCTTGGGACGATTGCGCAAGTTGATGTAAAGGTCCGACACAGAAGCTCCGGGTGTAGCATTTCTCAACCCATAGGTGGTTGCAGCTGGTGTGGACTCGGTGAATTGGTAGATATAGATGCGGGCGATGCGAGGCATCTTCGCTTTAAGAAATGCGAAGATGCGTTGCGCATACTCCAGTTGTTTGTTGACCCCTTGAGCGCCAATTTCGGTCACCCAAACAGGCTTCGTCAGTGAATTCACGAATTCAGCGACTCCGCCGGGGAGGAGAACGCGCTCTATGCTCTTCCCGTAGTAGTGGATTGCGTATATGTCCGCGAAGGAGAGGGCGCCAGCCTTCACCATCGATTTGTTGTAGTTGAGAGTGGCAGGGAAGTTTTGGGCTATGGCGGTTGTGGCACCGCTCACAACTAATTTTCGCGGAGCAACGCTTTTCACTGCGTTGTAGCTGAGCGCGAGAAGCTCAACGTAGTTGTCCGGTTTGGTCAGAACGTCGAGGGTTAGGTTCTCCTTAAAGTCGGGATTGTTGGGCTCATTCCAGATCTGAAATGCAGTGATGCGCCCCTTTTTTGCGTACCGGGACACAACTTTTTTGACCCACAACTCAGCGAATGTGGCGCGAGGGTTGCCACCGATCCAATTTTTGGA
>JALRCK010000186.1 GCA_023262305.1 Deltaproteobacteria bacterium | reverse complement strand
AGAGAGTCTTCGCGACCTCTATCTGCGTCGATGGCGCAGGGCGGTCATCAAGCACAAGTTATCGCCTGTGCTTACAGAGATGATGTCACTGACCCTACGGAGTTACCATGAGTGATGTCGATGGGCAGCCGGGGCAGAGGGTACTGATTATCCTGCTCGGAGCGCTCGGCGATGTCGTTCGTGGACTGGCGGTTGTTGATGCGATCAAGACTACGTATCCCACATCAAAAATTACATGGTTGGTTGAGCCCGCGAGTTCGGGGGTGGTCTCGTTACATCGAAGTATCGACGAGGTGATTGTCTTTCAACGCAAGGAGGGGATACAGGGGATCCTTCAGTTGGTGAGGGATCTACGCGCTCGGCAATTTGATCTGACACTTGATCTGCAACGGCACCTAAAGAGCGGATTCTTCTCGTGGCTCTCTCGAGCGCCTCGACGGATCGGATTTCATCCCGATGACTCGAAGGAGTGGAACTGGATCTTTAACACCGAATACGTTCCAGCCCGTGGTGATGCATCATCCAAGATTGATCATTACCTCTCATTTGTTACTAAGCTCGGTTGCAAGTCGTCCGAACATCCCCAGGCGGGGCTCTCTCACATCACCCTGAGTAAGCTCTCGGACGGGTGGCGGGAGCAGCTCACGGGGAGGTATGTCGGGGTGATTCTGGGATCCTCTCGGTACTCAAAGGATTGGCCTGAGGAGGGGTATCGAGGGCTTCTTGAGCGGTGGAGTGTCGAGGGAGCCTCAACGGTTGTGCTGTTGGGAGACCGCTCGAAGGAGGAGTTGGCTCAGAGGTTGGCGACTGTGCCGTCTCCAGTGCGGATTGTTAATGCCGTCGGGAAGACCTCTCTTGAGGAGCTCGTAGGTATCATCCAGGGGGCTGCAGCGTGCGTGGGACCTGATTCGGGTCCCGGGCACATCGCGGGTGCTCTTGGGGTGCCGCATGTGACGCTCTTTGGCCCAACCCCCGCCGGTCGAAATGCGCCCAGGGGGAGCGAGAGGCTTGCAGTTGTAAGCTCTTTGGGGTGTTCGCCGTGTCGCCGCCGCGTCTGCCCGGGGCTCGATAAGCTCTGTATGCGTCTCATAAGCCCGGATGTGGTCATGGAACGGCTCCGGCAGGCCCTCTCTCTAGCCCCAGCGACTCGTTCCTGAGGTAGCGCCAACAGGCTTCCCTTGGTATAACCAACGCATGGTAGCCATTAAGAAAGAGCAGCTTCTTGCCACCCTCGATAAGATCGTGTCGACCCCCATCTTGGTGGTGGGAGACCTTATTTTGGACAGGTATATCTGGGGAAAGGTCGATCGCATCTCTCCTGAGGCCCCAGTGCCTGTTGTTGAGGTGGTGAAAACTGAAGGGCGGCTCGGCGGTGCGGGTAACGTGGTTCGCAACCTTGCAACCATCGGAGCTAAGCCAACCGTGTGTGGTCTCATTGGCGACGATGAAGATGGTCGGGACCTAATGGCGCTGTTTGAGGAGATCGGTGCACATACCTCTGGAGTGATTATTGATCGGACGAGACCCACCACGGTCAAGACCAGGGTGATCGCAGCTACCCAGCAGATCGTTCGGATCGATCGCGAGAAGAAGGTTGCGGATTCTCACGAGGCCGCGGGGCGGATGGTTGAGGCGATTAACCAAGCTCTTGGGGGCAGCAAGGCGGTCATCCTATCGGATTATGGTAAGGGTGCCGTTTCCACAGAGGTTCTGGATGCGCTCCAACGAGCGAGTGCAGCTCATCAACTTGAGCTCGGCGCACGACCACTCTTCGTCGACCCACATCCACGAAATTACAACAACTACCGCTCAATGAGTGTGGCAAAGCCGAATCGCAAAGAAGCCGAGATCGCATCGGGGTGCGCTATTACGTCCGTACAGGAGGCATATGCTGCGGCGGATGTGCTCATGAGGAAATGGAACTCCGAGATGATGGTGATTACGCTCGGAGAGGACGGAATGATCGTCAAGCAGGCGGGGGAGTCTAAGGGAGTTCACCTGGAGACGATGGCTCAAGAGGTTTTCGATGTGAGTGGAGCGGGCGATACCGTCACGGCTCTTTTCTGCTCATCCCTTGCCGTGGGCGCCTCCCCAACAACAGCGGGAGTGCTTGCTAATATCGCAGCGGGTATCGTTGTGTCCGAGGTCGGAACCGTTGCGGTCGATATCGACCGGCTGCGCGCTCAGGTTATGAAGTGGGGAGAGTCATAGGAGATGAACGCGACCCAAAAAGCGAGAGTGGTGCGGAGCATGACCGGATTTTCCCGGGTGTCGTTCGGTGGGCACGGCGTTGAGCTCGATGTAGAGGTGCGTTCGGTGAATCACCGTTTTCTCGATGTGGTGGTGAAAGGACCACGGTGCTACGCCACCTTCGAGCGCGATATTAAGGGTATCTTTCAGCAGGTACACAAGCGGGGGCGGATCGAGGTCTCGATAGCCCGGCGAGGCATTCCAGAGGTCGGTGATATCGAGGTGCTACCGGCTTCAATCGATCGGTACGTGCGAATGTATGGCGCCGCGTGCCGCCGATTTGGTGTCTCCACCGATTCGTTGGGCTCGTTTATCGGTCAATTGTTAGTCCGCGAAGGGTCAGAGGAGGTCGTCGATATTGCTGAAGGGGAGGTCGCAGTACTGCTCCGGGTAATAGGCGAGGCGAGTGAGGCTCTGGCGGTGATGCGTGAGCGAGAGGGAGATGGGCTTGTGAGCGATATCTCCCACCGCCTCTCGAATCTCGAAGGCTTGGTCGCTGGAGTGAGTCAGCGAAAGGGAAGTGCGGCGATGAAGATCCGTGATCGACTCCACGATCGTGTGAAGCTGATCGCTCCAGATGTAAAGATCGATGAGCAGCGATTCGCAGCTGAGGTAGCTTTTTTGTGTGACCGTGTTGACATTAGTGAGGAGGTCGCGCGCGCTGGCATTCATCTTCAGGGGTTTCGTGATGCCCTGAAGGGAGATGTTGAGGGTGTTGGACGCAAGCTGGACTTCTTGACCCAGGAGATTGGGCGGGAGCTCAATACGATTGGTTCAAAGGCGCAGGATGCCGAGATTCAAGGGATCGTGGTTGAAGCTAAAGCTGAGCTTGAGCGCGTGCGAGAACAGGTGCAGAACATCGAGTAGGGTATGGGAAGGACGCTCAAGCGAAAAGGAATTCTCTTTGTGGTTATCGGTCCATCTGGGAGCGGGAAGTCCACGTTGTGCTCTCGCTTAGTTCGAGAGTTCGATCGGGATCTGCACTACTCGATCTCGGTGACCTCGCGATCTCCCCGTGAGGGTGAGGTCGATGGGACGAGCTACCACTTCGTTTCACGGGAGGAGTTTCTTGCCCGGCGGGATCGGGGCGAGTTCTTTGAGTGGGAAGAGACCCACGGGAACCTTTATGGCACGCTCCGCGCCACACTCGAAAACGGGATTAATTCCGGTCACGACCTCCTCTTTCAGATCGACATTCGGGGAGCGATGACGATGAAGAAGAACTTCCCGGACAACACCGTAGCGGTCTTTGTGATCCCGCCGAGCTTTGAAGCGTTGAGGGAGCGCCTTGTTGCCCGGAGCCCAGTTGCGCAAGCGGAGCTTGAGCGTCGGTTTGAAACTGCTCGTCAGGAGTATGAGACCTTGCAGGGATTGCATGGAAACAAGGGCTCGATCGATTATCTCCTGCTCAATTCGAGCCTTGAAGATGCGTATGCGCAGATACGGGCGATAGTCATAGCTGAGCGCTCTCGATACGGGCGCATGGACAAGGGATCGGTGGTTGAATTTTGTCGGGTTGGAGGTTCGTAATGCGGATGCAGGTTATTCGATTGGTTGGAGCCGTGGTCTTGGGTCTCTTTGTCGTTTCGTGTTCATCAACATCTCTCAAGGAACCTCGCTTCATCGACGATATCCGCCCAGTTCCGCCCCCTTTGAAGGTCATGCACCTCTCCATTCAGAGGAAGGACCTACAGGAGGCCCTTACTCGTCAGGGGGACAACGCGATTCGCCTCGTTCCTGTTTTCGATAACATCTCTGTCAAACAGACCTACTCGTATCGCCTCTTTGATGTGAATGAGAACAGCGCGTACGCCCTCCTTGGGTTGCAGTCATCTGATGTTGTAGTGGCAGCAGATCGGTACCTTATCAAGCGACCGGATCAATTTCCCGCCTTTGTAAGTCTCCTGGTTGGTGCCGACCAAGCGACGATCGAGATTCGTCGCGGCGGCGAGGGGAGATTGCTGAAGTATAGCTTCATTCCTGCGGCGGCGAAGCGCGATGGTGGTACCGAGGGGTCGCAGCAATTCTAGGTGGTGGAAAGGTAGCCGATCTTACGACTCTGTTCGTTGATGGATGTTCAGCTGCACCAATCCTGTGGCGGTCTCGCTGTGCATAAGATCTTCGAGAGTGCGCTCCTCAAGGAGCTTGTCGATTGCCATTCTTAGGTCCTGCCATACGCCGTGCAGGCTGCACGTCTCCCGGGTCGAACAGCGAGAGGGCTCCTCAATCTCGGGATGGAGTGGTGAATGGTCGCAGATAATTTGGAAGGTGTCTCCCTCAACTGCATAGAGGATATCTTTGAGGGTTATCTCTTTAGGGGACCGGAGAAGCTTATATCCCCCTTTGGGACCACGGACGCTCTCAATCACATCCCCTTTTCGCAAACGCTGCAGGATCTGCTGGGTGTATGGGAGATCTATTCCCTGAGTCTCAGCGATTTCAGCCGCCCCGACCGCTGGCTGTCCGAATCTTTTGGCGAGGTGCAGGGCGCAAAGGATCCCGCACTCTCCCCATTTAGTTACTCTCATATCTCTACTCTGTTGAGCGCCTGCAGGCGATGATCGCCCCTGAAGATAGATTCGTACCCCAAGAGGTGAGCTGTGTCCATTTGGTGAACGCCTCTTAGGCGAGAAGGTCGCTAGCGAGGATATAGGTCCACGGAATGACAGCCCCAAAAACATAGAGGGCGATTACGCCGTAAAAGGCAGGTTTGAGCCAGGTCATCTTGGTAGCTTGGCGGCAGAGCATGGCGATGAGGGCGATCGAACCTCCCTTCACAAGCATGAGGGCCGGTATGCACCCAACTACCGTCATGAGACTGCGAAGAAGGACGTTCCCCTCCATTCCGGTGCCGTAGTGGTGGACGCCGATAGCTGTAAGGATTCCATCGAGAACTTGAAGTGCTGCAAGGATTAATCCGAGCGCGATGATGTCTGTTGGAATTGCAGTAGTGGCTGCGACCGCTCGTCCGCCCGGGATAAGACGGAGGGCGGGAGCGCTGTATGTCTCTTCCTGATTAACTTGTACTGCAACATCACCCATACTTTCGTACCTACGAGTTCACAGAGGCTGAACTCATATCGCGGAAGCAGGGATAA
>JALRCK010000185.1 GCA_023262305.1 Deltaproteobacteria bacterium | reverse complement strand
CGTGGGCTTGTTGGTCCCGCAGGCGTCGGTGTTGAGGCGGGGCCGCCGGCCCCCGGGAGGGACACGCCGGCCGGAGTTGGATCGGTCACGACCGCGTCTGTACAACCAGCCTGTTTCTGCACGGATATCGACTGGGAGGCGATACCACCATTGCTGGAGTATGCCTTAAGTGTAACCGTGTGTGCCCCCAGCGCCAGGCCAGATACCGGCAAGGAGAAGTTGAAGCCTGAGTCACTGATGTAAGTTGGATAATTGGTGTTCGCTAATACGCTATACTCAGATGGAACCACCAGCTCTTGGAACACTCCGTCGATGAAAACCTGAACTGCGGTTACCGGTTCAATCACGGAGGTGTTTAGGGAGAATCCCTTGACCTGCATGTTATCACACACGGTAACGCCTGAGGCTGGCGCCTCCACATAAAGGACAGGGGCAACATCGGTAGCGCCGGATCCGTTTGCGACGACAAGAGTGCCGCTCGCCTTTACCGAATGCGAGCTGCTTCCATCGCTGATAGTACCTCGAATAAAATACTCTCCGTTGGGCACTGTGCTGGTGTTCCATACGCAGACGCGCCCCTCGCATGAAAGCTTTGAAGAATTAATCGCGACGGCAGAACTGAAATTCGATGAGTTCGCGTATTCCCACGACACCGTGGGCGTCGTGGTGTCGCTGTCTTGAGACTGCCAGGCGAGCGTGAACTTTCCGTATGACCGATCTCGTTTGGCAAGCCTTATGTAATCGTAATAGGTGGTAGCTTGAATCGGATTGCCAATCGGAAGACCGTTTCCATCGCAACAGTTGTCGTAACTAAACTCGTGCGGATCGACTCGAAATGCTTCAAGCATGCCACCCCAGGTGAGCATGCCCGTCTCTGTTGGATGATTGCGAGTATCGACGCAGTACTCGTACCACCGATTATCTGACCACCGGTCGTAAATGGTCGCCCAGGCATCTGAAGACTCAAAATCGCTGCCATTCTGCTTGTAGAAATATTTCGTTACGGAGCCTAGTGTGATGTTGTAATCCCTGTTGAGCGCCATCCGGACACAGAGGTTCTGGTATTCGTCTGCGTTGATCGTGTAGTTATTTTGCCCAGCTGATGGGAAATTCATGTACTCATTTGAGTCTCCGTTTCCCGCAACGTTTGTTGATTTGTAGATATTGCCTCGTGTTCCACCAATGCTACGAACGTCTGGAAGGTAGGCTGTCAGGGGTTCGGCGGGGGCAGAGGGATCAGTCGCTGAGTCGACATTATATGAGAGCCCTACATCTCCGCTTCGGAGGTCCCACGCCTTGAAGAGCTCTCCACCTTTTACGTCGGGTTGAAGGACTTGCAATCGGGGTGGATCCGATATGGTGAGGGTGTTAGCTGAGGCGACTGTGGAGCCGACATTCTCAGTTGTGACCAATCCAGTTTTTCGAATCTGGAGAAAGTCGAGGCTAAACGTGTGGCCTGTGGTTCCGTCAGTGGTAACTTGGAGGCGGAGTGAGGTAATTGAGCCCGTCCATGAGGCTTCACCGGCGAGGTCGAGTTGATACACGCCGTCGTTGTTAGCGTCATGGCTACTCTGATTGAGGTACTTCAATCCCACTCCACCGTCAGCGCGAGTCCAGTAGAGGAGCATCGGATTCGAATTGGTGTTCGTTGATGTGCTTATCTTGAGGGAGAGCTTTTTGTACTTGCTCGCGGTGATAGGCGCGCCCGATGGAATAGAGAAGAATATGTTGGGTGAACTGCCGGTTGTTGTGCCCTGAAATGAGCCCCCTGAAAAGCTCTTGTTCGAGATCTCGCCGGTCGAGGAAATGTCCGTGCTCTCGTTCATGTCCCAGGGGCTATCGGCCTCAAGGGCGGCGTAATCGCTGTCGAAGCGTGCGACAAGTCGGTAGTTGCCCGGCATCATTCCGAGCGATGAGATAGTAACAGAGCTATTTGAAGCAGCGCTTACTGAGGTGGAGATTCTCTTGAGGAATCCGTTGAACGGATTGGAATCGTTGTCGAGGTAGAAGCTCAATAGGTCGTTGTTGCCGCTGCTTGACGAGGTATAGGAAACAGAGGTCGAGTCGCACGACGCCGGATCGTCTAGCCTTATATAGTCGATCTGACCTGCGCCTAGGGATACAAGTGGATAAATTCCAAAGCCGTGAATGGCGGCGCTTGTCCACGGTTGGGCGTTCGTTGAGCTTCCATCAAACGTGCTGAGACTTGAGAGGTCGAGAGTATAGCTCCTCCATCCCGAGAGGGTGGGTATGGTGCCTAAATTTGTGATGGTGCGCTCACTTCCAGGGGCTCCACTCTTGCCACGATGCCACAGAACTCGAAGTCCGAACTGGGTTGGATCGTTGACATCGAGGTTCATGCGGATCGTCAGGTGTTTGAACTTAGACGTGTCAATCGGCACATTTTGACCCCACCGTCCCCCGACAGGCTGCAGATTATCAATGAGGGGTGAGACAAAGTAGAAATGACCGCCGGCAACCTGCGCGTTGGAAAAGTTGAAGAGTCCAGAGCTGAAGGAGGTGTTGCTGATATCAACAACATCGTGGGAGGTGAAGTGGTTGATGTCCGCAGAATCGGACATATCCCACGGATTGTTAAGAACATTAGTAGCGTATTCGTCGCAGCTCTGAATAGTGGAGTTCACATTGAAGGCAGGTTGCGCGATGCCCAGAGCTGCATTCATGACGAAGGCCATCAGCACCAAGATGCTGTGAAAGAGGTGTTTCTGCACGGATTCGGCTCCTTTCGGAATTTCCCCTCGGTGGTCGATCCAAGAAAACCCTTCACTCTCAAGGGGAGTTCTTAGTTGAGACCAACCACTCCTATAGATGATACCTCGAAAGTGCTGTCACCAACCAGGGTTGTGCTCTGGATCACATCAAATCTTATGCTTTGGAAAGGGTTAGGCTTTTCGTGACCGCTGCCGGGCGCAACGAGTTGAATCGTTGCCTGATTGTTGGCGCCGGTTCGGAGCATCACTGGATAAGCTCGTTCCTCTGAGTAGGCTTGCCCTGCAGAGGCAACATAGACGCGCGCCCGCACGGGTGTGCCGGGGGAGAGGTTTGGATTGCTCAAAGAGTAGGTCAGAGCCAGCGCAGGTGTCGCAATTTCAACTGGTTGGTGGGTCTTATACTCGATCCAAGGGTCTCCCGGGCGTACAACAAAGGAGTTCGGTCCAACTTCTGTGATGTGGTGGAGGCGCGTTCTTGCAAGGTGCTGCGGAGTAGGGGTGCTCGTCCTTGGTTGACGGACAAAAAACGAAAGCTCTGGATATCCGGGGTCGTGACCACGCCTGCGAGACGATAGTTGGAGACGAATAGGGGATCTCCGTAAACGGACTCTTCATGCAACATGAGTGGATCGTGCATCACGATCACCGAGGGTTTGAGCTCGTTCAAGAGCCGGTCAGAATTGGCTCCGGTTATGAATTCGCCGTAAGGAGTGGTCAATCCAACGATGTCGATCATCGGACGCTTCGAATAGTAGCCTACGACACCCACTTCTACCGCGGCGATGCTATCTCCGGCGGGGGTTTTAGCGAGTATCTGATCTGAAAGATTACGATAGACCGAGGTTCGAAGATCTAGCTGATCGCTTTTGGCTCTTAAGAACGCCCAGCCTGTGCCAAGGAGAAGAAGCCCAACAAACGCGCCGTTCATAAAGCCCGGGAGCTTTATCGGGAGCCGCTCCGAGACAAACAACGCTCCGAATCCGGCGAACACAAAGATAACGAGCACCACGCCTACGTAGTACCAATGATAATTAGGAACGTTGAGGGCCGTGTAAGCTGAAAGGATCGCCGCGACGTAGAGAAACAGTAGCGTTACCGGATTGCGGCGCAGGCTAGCATAGAGCAAACCCTGCGGCAGAAGGACAAGAGGGGCTGTCAGGAGAACTGGGGCCCACGTTACGCCAGAAAGATGGCGGAACGTTTCTCCCCGAATGTACCCTGACAATCCCTGAAGGAAGATCCAACCTGCGCCCCAAAAACCCGAACTTCCCTGCCACCGTTTCTGTTGAAGCGTCGCTGGAAAAACGTTTCCGAAGGACCATAAAGAAAACAGAGCCCAAGGCGCGATAGTGAGCAATACTATAGCGACTCCCTTCGCAGGAATGTTTCGCTGCCAAAGAGCGAGCGCCACTCGCAAGCCAACGAGGATGATGGCATCAGGCCGTGCCCACACGAGAAGGCCGAGCAGGAGCCATGATGTGTATCCGTAAACCTCTAGCGCGATGTAGAGGCTCAGGAGTCCGAAGAAGAGGTGAGACTCAAGCCCCCATGTAAAATTATTGGCCATCATGATGCAACACACGCTGGCTACAGCGGCGCTGAACCAGTGGGTGGCGTCCCGCCGAAAAATCGCGTAGACCGAGATGCTCATGAGCCATAATCCGAGTCCACCGAGCAGGTGGGCTGCGGCCAATGGGGACGCACCGAGTAGTGCGAGTGAAGAGGTGAGTATTGTGTTGAGAGCTGAGGTGCTCGCGTTGTAATGCTCGCCGGGGTTATATACCCAACCAAGACCTGAAGTGATGTTCTCAACGTAGCGGTAGACGATGAAGCCATCGTCGAAATCCCAGTGCCAGAATTGGATAGTGACGAGGATGGAGAGGAGCGTGAGTTGCGCCACGCATGCGACATCCCAAAATGTAAAACTCGTCGGAGTCTGGTTGCTCGTCTGCATATCTCTGCTCCTTGTGGAATCGGCGAGGCTTCAGTGAGGTCGGGCGCGGTTTCGCCCCTCATAAACACTCGGTGTCTAACCGACCTTCACCAACGGAGGGGAGGGTACCAGGGTGCTTGGCGATTGTCACCCTAACGTGGCGAGACAGCTGAATATACAGCTGCGACATCGTTCGTCCTGAAAGGGCTGGGGGGCCACCTCGTTCCATTTACAGACCCCGGCGAGTGATGCACAATTCCCCTTCATGAGTCTTCCTGGTCGCATTCGCTCGCTCCTTTGGTTCGTCGTCGCCGCGTATGCGGTGTATCTCCTTCTTCCGATGCAGGGGGTCGAAAATGCCGCGCCAACCCTCGATGGTTCGTGGCAGATCGCCCTGCAGGTTGCGGTCGATCAAGGCCTCGTTTTTGGTCGAGATTTTCACAGCACCTACGGGCCGCTCGGGTTTCTTGCAGCTCGAGTTTTGGGGGATTCCACAAAGTGGATTATTTTGGCGTATGACATCTTTGTTAGTCTGCAGCTGCTTCTCGTATGTTGGTGTGTCTACGCCCGGACCAAGCACTTAGTTGCGTTGGCTCTTTTGTTCGGAGTCTTCTATGTGTTGGCGGGCGCTGGGTATTTTCTAGACGCTCCCGTCGTTCTCTTCCTGCTCAGCACGTTCTGGCTCTACGATCAGAATGATC
>JALRCK010000184.1 GCA_023262305.1 Deltaproteobacteria bacterium | reverse complement strand
CCCCCTCTTTGAGGAAGAGGGGTGCTCGAACCCTCCGGGTGTGCGAGGGTGGGGTATACAGACGGAGGAACTCGTATGGCACTCACGGATCTTGGCGCTCGCTCGATCGCTCGTTCTCTCGCCCGCATATTTACCACGTATGTGACCCCGGCGAATGTGCGGACCTTTGAGGTGTTGATAATCAGGCTTGCTGTTCTTTTTTTCATCGGGCACCTCGCCTTGATCTTCGCCCTCAATAACATCCCGGCCCTGTACCGAGGGGAGTCCTTTAATTACCTTAAGGCTATCTATACGCCGTTTAGCTTTATTCTTGCGTACGAGGTGTTTCTCCTCGTTATTATTTTGCCCGAGTCGATGACAGAGTTCATCGGAAAGCAGTTTGAGATCATAACGCTGATAACTCTGCGAAGTTTTTTCCATGATATCGCCGATGTGCACATGCATTCGCCTCTCAGTTTGTCAGACCCGGCGGTGATGTCGCTCGGGTACGATTTGATTGCGTCTCTCGTCATGTTCGGATTGACAGTGGCTTTTCATCGACTGCATTCGCGTCATCGCGAGCATGAGGGTAAGGAGCCGCTTACCCGGTTCATCAACCTTAAGAAATCAATGTCCGTTTGCCTCCTGGTCGTTTTGGCGATCACCAGTTTTTACAATCTGCAAAGTTGGCTTGCCCACGCAATTCCCGCCTTTGTAAATAACACCTCGTTTCCTGATCCTAACAAGTTCTTCTATGTCGATTTTTTCAATGTCATGGTGTACGCGGATGTGCTGCTCCTGATCATCTCGTTTCTCTATGACTCGTCTTTCTACACAGTGATGCGAAATGCGAGCTTCATTATCTCAACGGTGCTCCTTCGGCTCTCGCTCAGCATGGAGCGCCCCACTAATCACATTATTATCATTGTGGCGTTTGTGTTCTCGATAGCAGTGATGCTCACCCTGCAATTCAAGCAAAAGACGACCCCTCAGCACTCGGTGTAGTTTTCGTTCCGGTGGGTAGTCTAGCGATTGAGAAACTGCAGCGCTCGGACCGTAGCGATGGACGCTCGAATGGGAGATCGGTCGTAGCGCGGCGAATGTCGCGGGAGTGCTAAGAGGTTTGCTCCAAAGACGCCCGGAAGAGCGGGGATCTCCTCTACGGAGATCGGAAGAAGCTCTGGGACCATAAAGCTAGTGTCGCTAACTATACTATTTAAGGGTAGGAGCGTGTTTTTTTCGACATGGCGTTTGATGGGTGCTGTTTAGAGCTTTTCACGCCCGTTGTGAGCCTGGTACTGCCCCCGCTCGTTGAGCAACACGCGAGCTACGCAGGTCTTCACGTCATGTTGGAAGCACACCCACGCGTTCTCATGGTGCGCACGCTCAAGGAAGCTCGCCTTTTCACTCAGGAGCGTCTCGGCGCACACGTCGTATCCCATGTGGTAGGCAAGCGGTACATGATGAGCCGTGGGGATGAGGTCTGTGGCAAAAAACAGACGCTCGTCGCTGCTTGCGACCTCTATCCACTGTTGTCCCTTAGTGTGACCGTCGACTCGATGAACGCGCAGGCCAGGTGCAATCTCGTGCGTTCCCTCGTAGAGCACCAGCTTAGCCTGAGCAAGGGGCTTGATGTTATCGATGAGGTAGCTCGCTCTATCTTTCGGCGTTGGATTGAGGGCGTGGTCCCAGTTCGCCCTCTGCAAATGGATCGTGGCCTGCGGAAATGAGAGAGCTATACCCCCGTCGCTTGATGGTGACGTGATTCCTCCGGCGTGATCGAAGTGTAGGTGCGTAAGGATTACATCCGTTATCGATGCAGGGTCGAAGCCCCACTGCTCTTTGGTAGTGTTTGTAATGCCGTAGATCTGGCGTTGCTTGTCGTTCCACTTCTCGCCCATACCGACATCAACGAGAAACCTACGATCTGCGGCGTCGATAAGCAGGGAGCGACACGCGAGGTGTATGCAGTTCTCCTCGTCTGCAGGGATACTTTTTGACCAGAGGTTCTTCGGCACTGAGCCGAACATGCACCCACCATCGAGTCTAAAGTGTCCGAAGATCACCTCCTGAATTTTGAAGTCACCGATCTGCATGCTACTCATACTCGCCATGAAGGGGTTCGCTTTTGGGTAAACGCCGTCAATCCCTCGTGCGCCTCGGCGCCAAGGCTCAACAAGGCACTGCGGTCAGCGAGATCGTGAAGGAGAGAGAGGTAGTCGCTCTCCGTCACATCGAGGAGGGCCTGCTTTGAGGCTTTAAGTGCGCCGGCTCCCTGCTTGAGCAGCTTCCGGGAGAGGGTGTCTGTCTCAGCGTCGAGGGATTGCTTTGGATGCACGGCAGATACTAGCCCGATCTCGAGGGCGCGCGACGCTGATATCCTTTCGCCGGTCATCACCATCTGCGTGAGAGCCTTCTTGCTGACTACTCGGCTCAGGGGCGCCATCACAACCATAGCAGCAAGACCTATCCCAACCTCCGGGAGCCCAAACACCGCGTCATCTGAAGCGAGGGTGATATCGCATGCGGCAGCGAGTCCGCACCCGCCAGCGAGCGCAAATCCGTGGACGCGGGCGATTACTGGGACAGGGGTGTGGTTAATTGTTTTGATCAGGTTCGCAATCGATCCAAAGAATGCCCGACGCTCTGAGGGAGAGGGTGCTGCAACGAGTTCAGCGATATCAGCGCCGGCGCAAAACGCCTCAGTTCCAGCGCTCGAGAGGATGACGCAGCGAGCAGTCGCGCTGCGGGAAATGCTCTCGAAAGCTTCGGTGAGGAGCTTTATCGTTAGAGCATTGAGGCTGTTACGGGCGTGCGGGCGGTTGATCGTCACAGAGACGATGCCTGCGGTTTCACTGACGAGGACCGGAGAGGCAGTCATGTCGTTGTCACCTCATGTGAGAGAAGAGTTTGAGAGCGTTTGCTGTAGTTATGGCTGCAACCTCTTCGAGGGACAACCCTTTTATTTCGGCGAGTTGCTTGGCAGTCTCTACAACGAAGGCTGGCTCGCACCGCTTTCCGCGATGTGGCTCGGGTGACAGGAACGGAGCGTCGGTCTCAATAAGAATCTGCTCAAGTGGGATAGCCGCGCAGATATCTCGGACGTCTTGTGTCTTCTTAAAGGTAAGAACTCCGGGAAAAGAGACGTAGAAGCCGATCTCCCACAGACGTGCCGCGAACGCCGCGTCTTCGGCGAAGCAGTGGAAGACCCCCCCAACCTCGGAGGCGTTGTGTTCTTTGAGGATTCGGTAGCTCTCGGCCCCGGCTTGGCGCGAGTGGATGATGACAGGTTTCTTGATCTTTCGAGCTAGAGCTATCTGCCTTTCAAAGCGGTCATACTGCTTGTCAACAGGGGACCAATCCCGATAGAAATCGAGACCTATCTCTCCAATTGCAACGACCTTGGGGTGCATCGCGAGGCGTTCAAGGAGTCCCCAGTCTATCTCCTCTCCAGCATCGTGTGGGTGAACCCCTGCACTTGCCCATATGAATGGGTAGTTCTCAGCGAGGTTAATCGCCTTGTGTGCACCCGCGAGCCCTGCACCAGTGCCGATAGAGATCATTCGAGTAACGCCCGCTGCGCGAGCACGCTCAATCACATTCGCCCTATCCTCGTCGAACTCGTGACGGTCGAGGTGAGAGTGAGTGTCGGTGATCTCCATCGACTTTAGCGAACTCTCGCTCCAGATACGATCGGTTTGTCAGGGGTCAAGATCGCCAGAGTTCCATCTCCCTCGGTGGAAGCAGCGAGAAGCATCCCATTGCTCTCAACGCCCATGAGTTTGGCCGGTTTGAGGTTTGCAACGATCACGATCTGTTTTCCGACCAACTGCTCAGGTGTGTAGTAGGGTGCGATACCTGAAACGATCTGACGCTTTCCAAGCTCTCCCACATCAAGCTGGATTTGGTAGAGCTTCTTTGATTTTGGAACGAGCTCAACGTGCTCGATCGTTGCAGTGCGGAGCTTAACTCGAGCAAAGAGATCTATATCAATAAGCTCCTCTGCGGCGGGAGCGGCAGCTGGCTGAGTGGGCGCGGCAGGAGCTACGTCGCCTGAAGGCGAGGCGGGTTGAGAAGAGGCAGAGAGCTTTTCGGTTGAGTTTTCCATGGTTTCTCCTGATTTTCTTGCAGCGGCAGTTTGGGCTAACACCCCGTAAAAGTCCAGTATTCCGTTGATCAACGTGTGAGCTTAGCGACCATCGAGAAGCATCTCCCCCAATGAGGGTCGACTTCTCGGGGTGATTCGGTATGTCGACGCAAGGGAGTTGTCGCAGCTTTGGAGAGTTTTGAGGATGACGAGCGTTGGATTCACATGCCGCTCGAGGGTCAGGTACTCAGCATCGAGGGCATTTTGAAGAGCTACGCCCCACACTGCCACGGCATTTGGGTCGGTCCGGGTGGCGAGGAGTCGCTGCCGAATCGTTGTTCGCAGAAACGCCAAGCGCTCCTTGAGCTGGGTTTTTGCGGCTCCCCACTCTTGCGCAGCTCGAGCGATGCACGGTTGGTCTCCCATCCACGCACGCTCTACTACGTTGCGAACGTCCTCCCACATCTCTGATTGGGCTTGTAACGAATCGAGTGATGCCGCTGAGCCATCTGCCAAGAGAGTCAGGGCCTCTGAGATCTCTTTGATTCCCTTGAGCGCGATGATCTCTCGAATCTCGTCTGCGGTGAGCCTGTCAAAGAAGAATCGTTGACATCGTGAGAGGATCGTTGTTGGCAGGCGCGATGGGTTCGAGAGAACCAAGATGAAGTACGTATCGGGGCGGGGCTCTTCGAGGGACTTAAGGATGGTGTTCGCCCCAACGATCGAGATCTCGTCTGCGTCATTAAAGATGGCGATTTTTTTGCCTCCCATGAAAGGCTTGAGGCTCATCTTCTCAAGAGTTGTCCTTACATCATCGACCGTTGCCCCCTCCTCGCCGCCGAATTGGAGGTTGTGAATATCTGGATGAGTCCCGGTTTCAAAGAGACGGCAGCTTCGACATGTGCCGCATCCGCCTTGGGGTGATTCTCCCCGCACATCGCACAAGAGCTGTCGGGCAAGCTCTCGTGCTACTAAATTTTTGCCGATCCCGTTCAGCCCTGAAAATATTAATGCGGATGGAAGCTTGTCCGTTTGCGCCAGTTCGCATAGCTCTTTTCGTTGTTTCGTATGGCCTATGATCGTGCTCACAGCGCTACTGTAGGACTAAAACAGTGTGAGAGGAAGAGGCTAGCCTCCGCATGCTCTTGCTGCTTCTGCGCACAGCTCCTTTGGGGTCTTTGTTGCGTCGAGCACCAAAAAGGGCACAGAGGATTCTCGCGCGCACTCCAGAAATCCGTTTCTGATTCGTGTGTGGAATGCAAGCTCCTCATCTTCGAAGGAATCTCGACCAGCTGAAGACCTCAGTGCGATCCGCTTG
>JALRCK010000183.1 GCA_023262305.1 Deltaproteobacteria bacterium | reverse complement strand
GGTGCTGCACCAACAATACCTCTTCTTTCAATAGGTTGCACCAACCTAAGGTGGCTTCCAGCAGCCATCTTGGACAATTGAGTAGCGAAGATTTCAGTCTTTTGCATTTCCATATGAGTATAGAAATATACTCGAAATGGAGATGTGTCAACTAAAGAGGATCTCTTTAACTGAATTTTTTATGTTCCTAATCCGACTGCCAAGCTTCCATGTTATGGAGGAGCGAACGGTATAGAGCTCTGTTTCAGCGTCAGCAACCCGCCCTGCGAGCGCTGATGCCCAGGTCTCTGAGGTCTGATACTTATGCCGAAGCTCAGATACCATCTCTCGAAGAGCCTTCCCTTCTTGTCGCATCTCTTGGCACATCGCGCCAATTGCGTGGTACTGCTTCAGGACGAGGTCTAACTCAGCTTCCCGAACACGCTTCATCTCTCGCTCATCGGCGAGGTCTCTCTTCAGACGCTTCTCTGAGTCCTCGAAGGAGGCCTTCATCACATCCTCTCGCTTGAGCAGTTCACCGATCCGACTATCGGATGCTCGCAGAGAGAACTTATAGTCCTTGATCGAATTGATCTGGGGTCGTGCGATATTCTTGATGATAGAGATCAGCCGCTCCTCTTGGAGGGGCAGCTTATGCACCGAGATCCCCTTATCATCGACCCGCTCCCCTACTTGGTCTTTGTCGGCGGTGAGATCAAAGCTCTTTACCGCCCATCCATTCCACACTATCGAATGAACCGTGTGCGCATGCGCAACTATCAACCATCCCGGCGCAAGAGCGTTCTCAATCCGCTCAGCGCAGATCGCTCGGAGCCACGCCTCCACCTCATCACGAGTTGTTGCTGAAGCCTTGTAGAGATCTGAAACCATCGAAGTCCATGGAACCCTACGAGTGCGTGCAGTGGTTGTCTCAACCAGGATTTGCGGCGCAGCATGATGGGGATAGGTCATGAAGGACTCACAACCGGTAAAGCCAGCGCTGGACAGCGACTGCCGCAGCCCCTCCAGGGGAGCTCCCTTACCACGAACATGATCCTGAGACTCCTCGACATGACCACCACCTGGAGCAAAGATCGGATTCTCAACCGAGAGGATGAATGAGCCCGTAGCCTTTAGCAGGTTACGGCACAATGCGAAGAGCTGCACACCCGGATTGAAATACTCGCTGGTAACCAGCAAAGGATCGACGCAGATAACAAAGTCGAACTTGTTGTCCCCCACCACGGACTCAACGAATCCGTGCACGATCTCCACATTTGCCAGGTCGCGACACCGCGCGCGCGCGCACTCAACGAGCGCCTCGCTTGTTTCAAGAGCAACCACCTGAAACCCTCGCTCTCCAAGATATCGAGTGAGGTTTCCTGCACCACACCCTATCTCAAGGATGCGAGCACCCGATGGAAGCTCAAGGGCTCGAATCAGGGCGCTTCTAAACGGGGTAACGTGATACCAAAATTTCTCAAGGATAGCTCGCTCCATCAACTCAGGGCTCAAGGAGCTCAAGTCCTCCACATCCTTGAGAAGGGCCTCCAGACGAGCTGTTTCAGAGGTGGGGCGCTGCGCGGCTTGAGGAGCTGCACCGGTCTGTTGAAGTAAGTTCTGGGCTACACCGTGCTGCACTACTTGAGGCACATCACGCTGCACAACATCACTATGACTCGAGGGGTACTTTTCTAAAACTTCGGCAAGATTCATGGGCGAAACTATAGAGGGTCACTTTGATTCTCGAAAGCAGTAATCTTACTGGAATGATGAACGAAATTTTTCTTTTTATCCCCCCTTGGAGGATTGACACTCGTTGCAAAATCGCTCTTGAGGTAGAGTCGTCTGCAACAGAAACGATAAAAACAGAGCTCCATGCCCTCCCAGCCACAAAACTCCCCCCGACGCACCTCCTCGAAGCTCTCAGAGCTTATCTCTCAATACGGAGTTCTAATCGCGATCATCGCTGTTATTGGGATTTGGTTCTGGCAGTCACTCACCCCCCAGCAACTCTTCGCCACCGACGAGGAACGGGTGCAGTTCTTGGCATCAGTCGGGGCCCCGCCATCGACCCGGATCATCACCCTAGGAGCCGAGTGGTGCCCAGCATGCAAAAGTCTTGACCACAACCTTAAAGAACGGGGAATCCCGTATGTGAACCTCGATGTCGAGCGAGACCCAGCGGGCGAAGCGCTCTTTCGAAAGGTCTACGGCATAACCTCCTCAAACTCGATCCCGAAGATCATCCTCGACAAAGATATAGTCAGCCAGCCGAAGTTGTATCTGGAGTTGGCGCGAGAGGCGAATTAGATTACGAGCTTTCTCAAGGGAGGCTGTTTTTTGGGCTGCCGCCCCGGTAGAGGGAAAGAACGAGCCGATTGAGGTGTAACACGGCAAGAAGGGGTGGATCGCCGAAAAACTGCCCGTGCCCCCTTCGCGACGACACAAGCAACATCATTCCGAGAGCACTCCAGGCGCATCGTTCTCTCCTTCCATGGGCGAGCGCGCGGTGATACGGTGAAGAGCACTCAACATCTATCACATCGTTCGTATGCTAAGGTTTTAATTTTATTTGCAGCTACCGCATGCGGAATTCCAGACTAACTCAAAAGCTCATCTTGGCGCTGATCCTTGTGCTGGTAGGAGAAGTTGTCTGGCTATTCAGTAGGTCGTTCGCGCGTAATCAGGCGTGCTGTGCGCCGCCCCTCGCGACCAACGCAATATTCTCGGCGATGGAGTCGATCGGTGTCCTGCAGTTTTACTCGCAAGTGGGTCAGGATCGATGGATCTTACAGCGCGTCTTTCCCGGCGTGACTGACGGGTACTTCGTCGATGTTGGCTCCGCAAGCGGCATCGCCGATTCAAACACGAAGGTCCTCGAAGCGCTTGGATGGAGGGGGGTCTGCATTGATCCCTTTCCACGCGACATGGAAGGTCGACACTGCCAGATGTTTGAGAAGGTTGTAGGACGAGAGTCGGGACAGACCGTTCAATTCCGAAAAGCGGGATTTTTAGGCGGCATACAGGACAACCTGGGGCGATGGAAAGATGATGCGGCGGTTCAGCAAGCTGAGCTAGTGGAGTTCCAAACGACGTCCCTAACAGACATTCTTAATCGGGCGAACGCGCCCACCTATATTCACTACCTGAGCCTCGATATCGAGGGCGCTGAGCTCGAGGCTCTGAGGGGATTCGATTTCTCCCGATACCAAGTGGGGGCTATGACCATCGATCACAATTTTGAGGAGGAGAAGCGCGCTCAAATCCGATCTCTTCTTGAGAGTAAGGGATATCGTCTCGTTCATACCATTGCGCAAGACGATTGCTACGTTCTCAAATAATCTGCGGCGCACATTCCGCCTACTCTGGGCAAGGTATAGCGGGCTCATAAAAAGCATAAGTGGCTTTTTATTGCTCTTCACCCTCCCCACCACATCTTCCACCCACAAAAATCACACCGCTCACTCTCATACATTGTGAGGGTATCACGCGTTGAATGCCCAACAATGCATTCAAAACTTGTCGATAGAACGCAGATTTGAGTAGCGCCTGCGGAGTGCGTAGCTTTTTTTTGTCGCACGGAGAGTGCTGCATTCACATGGGTCGATCAACCAAGAAAATCACGGTCGACTTGGGTGTTCGTACGCACTCGCCCCACGGATGACAAAAGAGACGAGGAGCTAAACGAACAATAGGTTAGCCGGAAAGAAGGTCGGCTCGTTGAACGGGAATTTTATGCACGACGAGAAGAAACAAAAAGAGGAGCTCATCGAAATGCTGTGCGTTGAGGTGGCAAGGCTTCTATGCGCTGATGATGTGAGCGAAGAGGAGAAGTTGTCTCGTATCAAGCTTGCTGAAGCGATTCTTGAACGGGGAGAGATGTAGTATGAACGCGTTCCAGGTAATTACTAAACAAGTAGCTGAGGGAACCGAACGAGCAGCGGGTTTCCTTGCCAAGGCAGCCGCAAGTCTCATTACCAAAGCCGAATCAATCCCCTTGGATGAGATGTCTCGCCGATTAGACGGCGCTTTGCGAGCGCTGCGAGGCGAGGAGGTCGTTAAAAAAACTGCCCTTCAAATAGCGCGCGAGATGGTGCGGTCCTACACCTTCGATAGAGAGACCGGGGTCTCCACATTCACCGTTCCTGCAAGCGTTACCGATGTTGAAGCGATGACGGTCCTTAATCAGTATTTTAGGAACAATCTCCCTGGCTTCAAGAGAGACGCGGTTAATGCAGCGGGCATTGAATGGTTTACGAAATTGCCTCAAGAGTACCCGACCTCTTGTCAGGAGCGGGACTACTCACAAGCTCGGCAGATCACGATCACGGGAGTAGTGCGGGGCACTAGGGGACAAGCTCGCACCACTCAGGCAGATGTTCTCAAAAACGAATCCCTTGTTTTCGCTGACCCGAGAGATCAGGCGCTGGCAGCTGCGATCCATGCTTGTAAGCATCACGGTGAGGACGTGTTCAAACACATGTGGGTACGCGGCTGTGTCCCAGGGTTCGCGTTGTACACCTCACGGAGCAGTGGTGTCGGCATCAATGGATCCCACAGCGGCAACGACGGCGACTATGTTGCTGCGTCTGGCTCCCCCTCCCCGGATTTTAAAAACGCCTAGTAGTGATCGTTGGGTCTTTGGCCGAATACGAAGGTCTCATAACAGCAACACTGAACATTACATCTTAAGGACAATGATGCGGGAGAATAATCGCTCGGAGACAAAGAACGCTGACACGCAAAGCTGGGCGGCGAACCTCCCTTCCAGACGAGATGTCTTGAAGGTGTCACTCGCTGGGCTGACCCTCGCCGCCACTGGCCGCCACATAGCGCGAAGACACCTAGGTGAACAGCTCAAAGAGGTCTATGGCGACCTCGATAATCCGAACTATCGAGTGAGAGAGGACCTTGGGTTCATCAGTGCTCCAAGCTACCGCGAAATTCTTCGCGGAAGGTTAGAGAACCTAGACATCTCGAAAGAAGACCAGACATATCTCTGCGAGCGCATGGATAAATGTACCGCCGCACTTTCCAAGTTGCCGGACCTGCTCCAACAGGAGTCAGAGGCTGGAAAAAAAGCCCCTGTAAAGTCAGCTGAGGCGGTTGACCGTGAGATCGATAGTATCCTTCGAGGTGACGTTGCTCAGGTGGCTCCCCCTGAATCTCCGGCGCACCAACTCCTGGGGATGGTACACCGAGAGACCCTAGAGATCTCAAAATTGTTGGATAACGCGGAGGTCAGGATTCTCTCCGGCACTGGTGAAGCACTCCTGAGGAGTATGGCGGTAAACATTGCGACCGCAGAACTATCTCTGAGGTCCCATCAGGAGTTGGTGAACGATTATGGAACTCCTGAGTCGTACGTGAGAAAACTCATCAAAGAAGTGACTGGCATGTCGCTACCC
>JALRCK010000182.1 GCA_023262305.1 Deltaproteobacteria bacterium | reverse complement strand
AGAGCGGGTGGCTTGAGTGCCGAACGAGGATAGGGTAGTCGTCGATAGAGCTTTTCATTCGCCAACATCCGAGTCTCGAATACAGTCAGCTTCTGAAAGACCTCGGCATACTCGACCCCGCGGGCCGTGACGCGATACCTCCCAAAGAGCTCCCCCTCGGCACTGGTTGGGCCGCCCAGTCGGATGTCGATCTCGAACTCAGCGCTTGCATGAGGTGGTAACGTTACCGCAAGCGCTGGAGCTGCATCGGTTCGATCTGAAAAAGTGAGAGACTGCCCAGCGACCGAGAGATGAACCAATGAGACAAGGTGGCGCTCAACTCTGTGCGTTGTACTCACTGGACCAACGATTCGCCCCGAAAAATGGCGTGACCCCGGGGTGTATACGAAGATCAGCTGGTAGTGGTATCCCCAATCTAACGGGTGCTCGATAGTAACGTGAGCCATACGACACTATACTACAAACGACGGGTAAATGTCGTCGGTGACTTTTACTTAAGAGGAAGATCAGGTCCTTGCAAGCATACGCGCTCAAGAAACGCTCCTGAGAACGTAACCGCGCATAGCTTGTCTCTTTGATCAATCGCCGACTTCTGACACTAGATCGAAAACTGATGGGGGTCCATCGCAACCGCCACCGTTCTGGGAAACCGCTCACCAACCGCTGCGGGGACCTGTGCGGGCTTTCCCAGATAATAAGTAAATCGTTTGCTCAATCCCTTTCTCTCGCGAGCCTTCGCAAAGCTTATACATCCCTCACTTTTTTGTCAGTAAAGTCGATGTTGATGCAAAACGCCGGTGTTCCCAGCAGCTCAGCTTTTTTGGGGGCAACCGGAAAGGTGTTTGAATGGAAGAGGCTCCCCGACGGACCGCACTTAAGGCCACGCCATCAAGAGACGAGCGATACGCAGCTGTCCGATGCTGTTCTTCTATGTGGAGAGGCGTGATGCGACGGTCGAATATTCTTGGAAATGCCGCGGTGCCTCTACTACTGTTGAACAAGAGTAAACGGCACGGTGGGAGGATTTTATGAGCAAAAGATCCGCGGCTTACGCTTCCGAACTGAAAGGGGCCTCAAACGAGGTCGACGCCGGTTATGATGACTACGTCCTATCAGCTCAGGTCGAGCACGTTTTTCCGATCAGGTGGGAGACCTTCCAGGAGGATCTTCTTAGGGAGCGCGGATTCGTTGATTTCTTGATAGTCGATGACTTCACGTCGCTCAACCTATGGGACGATCTCTTGTTGAAGGGGATCGCTAGGGTCGGAATTCGCCCGGAGGGATATCTGAGTGGCGCTTGCTCGACCATGAACGACCTTCCTGAGGGCAAGTGGCGGATGCTTCATGCGATGCGCCCCCTCGCCGCTGATGAGCTCTATGCGCGCGCGGGAGTCACGAAGCCATGTGAGACAAAGTTACCAGCTGTGTACTGCCTTGTGCACGGCCAAACGACGGGGTCGTGCATGTTCAATGCACGGCTTGACTCAGCGGTCGAATTCATTCGAAGCAAGATAGAGTTCTTCCTCGCTGCGAATGATGATGACACATTTCAAAAGCTCAAAGAGGTGGACAAATGAACAGAGTCGGACCTACCCGACACTGTGCTCCCAGCACGTGCTTGTGAGCCTCAAGGGCGAGAAGCCCCATGCGTAAACGCCACAAACTCTTAGAATGTGGAGGACTTAATGGATCTCACGGTGCAAACTGTGAGAGAGTGCTCACTGATGAGAGAGCTGGTCGCAACTGCGACACCGGAAGAGATATGGAGTCCTCAAGGGTCGGCGGTCCCCCCGTCTATTTACCTTGGCACAAGTACGTGGGCGTTTCCAGGATGGAAGGGGATCGTCTATCGACGCAGCTATAAGAGTCAGAAAGATTTTACAGCAAACAGCCTCGCTGAATACGCCACCATTCCCTGGTTCCGCACCGTCTGCGTGGATAGCTTCTTTTACAACCCACCTAAACCAGAGACCCTCGCTCATTATGCCTCCATGGTGCCGGATTCATTTCGGTGGGTCTCAAAGGTATGGGAGCGAATCACCATAGCCACCTACCCAAAACATCCACGCTACGGTGCGTACGCTGGACAACGTAACCCCGATTTTTTGAATGTAGGGCTCCTCCAAGACGCGGTGCTCTCGGCCTACCTGAATCCCGCGGTGATGGATCGCACGGGACCCCTTGTCCTCCAGTTTGCGCCGTTCTCTGAGCGGGTGATGCCATATAGAGAGTTCATCGATCGCTTGGCTGCCTTTCTCAGGGCTCTGCCAAAGGACTTTCAGTATGGAGTTGAGGTCCGGAATCCGGAGCTCCTGACGAAGGAGTATTTTGCCGCGTTAAACGAGTCGAGGGTTGCCCACTGTTTCAACCATTGGAATGGCATGATTCCCCTCCATCAGCAGATGCGCGCGGCAGCAGAAGCGGGTGGATTGACGGCGGATTTTTACATTGCGAGACTACTGACACCTCTTGGCACGAGCTATCAGAACGCCGAAGAGCTGTTTGAGCCGTATGACAGGGTTCAGGCCCCTAACGCGCAGATGCGAGGAGATGTTATACGTCTCGTCCGGCGTGCGTTAACGACGGGTAAGCGAGCGTTTGTGACAGCAAACAACAAGGCGGAGGGTAACTCCCCGCTTACGATGGTTTCGATAGCATTGCTGATACTTCAAGAACTTAACCAGAGGCAGAACGTAGTATGAACCATATTTTTACCTTCTCAGAGTTTTGGCCGCTCTACGTTCTCTTTAGCGTTGTTGTGGCAGGGATATTGTGGGCGTCGTTGCGTACCTTCCACGATCAGCCAGAGGAGATCTCCATCAGAAAGGCATCTGTATCCGCGCTGAATTGGTTCGGATTAGCGCTGCTCTTTAACATCGCGCTCTACTTTCTCACCTATGCTCACCTCTCAGATAGCCCGGAGCTTGTCGCGACCTTAGGTGGGACCCCGGACTCGCTTGCCCGGAAGACTGCGCTTGAGTTCTTGTCGGGATACCTCCTTGAGAAGTCTCTGGCGGTTGATAACCTCTTTGTCTTTATCGTCATCTTCCAGTTCTTCTCCATTCCCAAAGAGAATCAGTACCGAGTGCTCTTCTATGGTCTCTTTGGAGCTTTGGTTCTTCGAGGAATCTTCATCGCCGTCGGGGCGGTCGTCATGGAGATCGATTGGGTGGTTGTGCTCTTTGGAGTGTTCCTCATCTATCAGGGGATTTCGGTGTTGCGCGGTAAGGAGCCGGAGATCCATCCCGAGAACAATAGGATTCTTAAGTTGCTGCGTCGCGTTGTTCCTCTCTCCCCTAGGCTCGATGGACAGCGATTTTTCACGCGAGTTGATGGAAAGCTCCTTGCGACCCCTCTTTTTCTGGCGCTGATATTCGTAGAGATAACGGATATTATGTTCGCTTTCGACTCCGTTCCGGCGATCTTTGGATTGACCAAGGAGCCTTTGGTTGTCTTCACCTCTAACATCTTCGCAGTCATCGACCTTAGGGCCCTCTACTTCCTGCTCCTGGCATTTATTGGGCGGTTTCATTACCTCGGCGTTGGGCTTTCCTTCGTTTTGGTCTTTATCGGCGTCAAGATGGCGCTCTTCGACGTGGTCCTTGACTATCACCTACCAACAGAGGTCTCTCTCATCGTCGTGCTCGGTCTCATCGTTGGATCGATAGCTCTCTCGTTAATGAAGCCCGCAAAAGCTGAGGAGGGATAGGAGATGGCGTTTTTAAATGTCTCTGCGTTCCTGGCCCTCTTGGGATTGGTGGGAATGTGGACCGTTTCATATGTTCTTGAGCGCCGTATTGGTCCGCGATTCAAGGACGTGGTCCGCATGGTTCGAGGGCTTGTGTTGCCATGTGTGCTTGCGCTCTGGCTTGTCGATGGACTCTTTGGATTCGGGCGCCAAACACCCGAGTTCAAGTTAGTCGAGACGATCTTTGGATTCGCGGTTGTATGGTTTGTCGCCTCCACGGTTCAATCATTCTTCCTGGCAGATGCTCAGGCGAGCGCCGTCCGATCAAGAACTCCCCGTTTGTTGGTAGATATCGTACGGCTCTGCTTCGTCCTCATCGGTATGGTGATGGTGTACAGTGGCATTTGGCAGAAGGATGTCTCGCCACTGCTCACGACATTCGGTGTTGGATCTCTCGTGGTCGGACTCGCTCTGCAGGATACCTTAGGCAACTTGTTTGCTGGACTTGCTCTGATCTTCGAGCGACCTCTTGCTGTAGGTGACTGGGTGCAGGTAGGAGACACGGTAGGCAAGGTGCGTCAAATTACATGGCGCTCGGTTCGTATCGTGACGCGTGAATTAAATGAAATCACGGTCCCGAACTCCGCCATCAGCAAAGACCGGATCATAAATTACTCAAGCCCAAATCGACTCTACGGATTCAAGGTCACAATCGGGTTTTCGTATGACGCACCGCCGAGCGTGGTGAAAGAGATGCTTTTAGCTACTGCGCGCGAAACGCCGGGTGTTGTTGCTACGCCAGCGCCAGACCCTCGCACCCTTGAGTTCGCCGCATCCTCAGTAACGTACGAGCTGCGTGTTTTTATCGATGATTATGATCACCTCACAGATGTGCGCAACGACCTCATGTCACGCATCTGGTACTCGGCTCGCCGCGCCGGAATACAAATTCCATATCCGATAACGACGATTCATAAGACGGAGATTCCGTATCAACATCCTGCGCGTGACGCCGAAGAGCGCTGTAAGGAGGTCCTGCGCACGACAGAGTTGTTCCATGAGCTGACAGACTCAGAGGTAGACCTCCTCGCGCGCGAGGTGTCAATCGACCGGTACGGTAAGGGAGAGATCCTGCTTCGAGAGGGAGAAGTTGGCGATTATTTCTTTGTCATCCTCGACGGAACGTGCTCCGTCGTTGTTGCATCCTCGCACGGTGGACCGATTGGTGTAGCCGCCGTGGGGCGAGGGGATGTAGTGGGAGAGATGGCGCTCCTTGCAGGCACAGCTCGAAGTGCAACGGTCCGGGCGACCTCCGAGGTGAAAGCAGCGAGAGTTGGAAAGAGCTCGTTGAGTGCGTTGCTGGCACAGCGCGCCGACCTGGTGCAGGTATTGGCGCACTACACCGCAAAACGAGCGACGGAGATAGAAGAGGCGCGCGTTATCGAGAGCCAAATCGTCCGAACGCGAAGTGGTGAGATCGACGAACGGGCGCTCGGTGAGCGTATCAAGAGGTTCCTCGGATTGCCGGCGTGATAGCCGTGCGGCGAAAGCCGTCGTCGATGCGCGATATTTCTCGGCGACCGACACGGTCGCCCTCCCACGGTGCGAGTTCGCGACATGAAGAACCGCGGCAATTATGGCCAATAGGCACATCGGGCGGGCGACCGTGTCGGTCGCCTTGTTGCGTGAGGCAAAGGTCTTCCGCGATGCGCGG
>JALRCK010000181.1 GCA_023262305.1 Deltaproteobacteria bacterium | reverse complement strand
AAGCGGGTGTCGTTCATCGAGCTCTACGATGGGACCTCTGTCTCTAATCTTCAACTCGTCGTCGACCCGCAACTCGCAGGGTACGCTGATATCGCCTCAAAGCTCTCTACGGGCGCCTCGATTAAGGTCTCTGGGGAGCTCGTGCTCTCTCCAGCCAAGGGGCAAAAGTATGAGTTTCAGGTGAAATCACTTGAGCTCGTAGGAGAGGCCGACCCCGAGAGCTACCCACTTCAAAAGAAGGGACACACCTTAGAGTTCCTCCGAGAGCAACTTCACCTGAGACCTCGAACGGCAACGATGGGTTCGGTTCTGCGGGTGCGCTCCGCTGCTGCGTTTGCGGTGCACAAGTTCTTTACTGAGCGTGGATTCTTTTATCTTAACACTCCGATCATCAGCACCTCCGATTGTGAGGGAGCAGGAGAGATGTTTCATGTCTCAACCCTTGATCCAGAGAACCCGCCACGCGTGAATGGCAAGGTGGATTTCTCTCAAGACTTCTTTAAGGAGCCGGCGAGCCTTACGGTCTCCGGGCAGCTTGAGGGGGAGATCTGTGCGATGGGGCTCTCGAAGATATACACCTTTGGACCAACCTTCAGAGCAGAGAACTCAAACACGACTCGCCACCTCGCTGAATTCTGGATGATTGAGCCTGAGATGGCTTTCTATGAGCTTGAGGATAATAAGCGTCTCGCCCAAGAGTTTGTGCAGGATGTGTTGAGGCAGGTTCTCGAAACGTCATCACCAGAGCTTGAGTTCCTCGCCTCGCAGGAGTGGGCTCAACCGGGGCACTTGGAGAATTTGCGTCGAGTCGCTGAGACTCCGTTCACAACGATCGACTATACCGATGCTATCAAGGTGCTTGAGCAGAGCGGTCGAACCTTTGAGTACCCTGTGACGTGGGGCATTGACCTTCAATCCGAGCACGAGCGGTTCCTCACGGATGAGTACGTGAAGGGACCTGTCACGGTCGTTAACTACCCAAAGGATATCAAGGCGTTTTACATGCGGCTTAACGAGGATGGAAAGACCGTTCGAGCCATGGATGTGCTCGTTCCTCGTTTGGGAGAGATCGTTGGAGGCTCTCAACGTGAAGAGCGGCACGACGTGCTCCTTGAGAAGATTCGCGCGATGGGACTCGATGAGAAGGTGTACTGGTGGTACCTCGAGCTGCGCAAATTTGGAACGGTGCCTCACTCCGGATTCGGGCTCGGCTTTGAACGGTTGCTTATGTACCTCACCGGTATGACAAATATCCGAGATGTTATCGCATTCCCGCGCTTCCCTGGATTCGCAAAGTTTTAGGCACTCCTCAGCGACCTAGGTTATACTAGGAGGAGAGGTTTTTTACGGTCGAGCGATGGTTCACGATGAGCGAACAAAGAGACTTATTGAGCAGACCGAACGGTTCGCGGCGCACAACTACGCGCCCCTTCCTATCGTCATTAAAAGCGGGAGCGGGGTCTGGGTTGAGGACGTTGATGGACACCGTTACCTCGACTTCCTCAGCGCGTATGGTGCGTTGAATTTTGGTCATCGCAACGAACGAATCACCCGGGCTGCCCACCAGCAGCTCGATATTCTGACCTTAACCTCTCGCGCGTTCTTTTCAGAGGCGTTCGCAGATCTCGCCAGGGAGCTTGCGGCATTCTGTCGCAAAGACAAGGTCCTGATCATGAATTCAGGGGCCGAGGCTGTTGAGACCTCCATCAAAGCAGCGCGCAAGTGGGCGTATGAGGTCAAAGGGATACCGGAGAACAGGGCAGAGATTCTGACATTTGAGGGGAATTTCCACGGTCGCACCACGACGATCGTGAGCTTCAGCACGGCTGAGGATAGTCGCCAAGGGTTTGGTCCATATACGCCGGGTTTTGTAAGTATTCCGTTCGGTGATGCTGCAGCGGTTGAGGCAGCGATCACACCGCATACTGCGGCGGTCATGGTTGAGCCGATCCAAGGTGAGGGAGGTGTGATAATTCCACCCGATGGATTTCTGGCGAAAGTTCGAGAGAGTTGCACGCGACACAACGTGCTCTTCATAGCCGATGAAATTCAAACTGGGATGTGTCGCACCGGCAGGGTGTTTGCATGTGAACATGAAAATGTGGAGCCCGATATCCTCATTTTAGCCAAGTCTTTGGGTGGAGGGATCGTTCCGATCTCAAGTATTGCCGCCAACGACGAGATCATGAGGGTATTCACCCCAGGCTCGCACGGCTCAACGTTTGGCGGCGCGCCCTTTGCGTGTGCTATCGCTCGTGAGGTTATAGCTCTCATCAATGAGGAGAAGCCTCATGAGCGCGCCGCTGAGCTTGGGGCGTATGCCGTCAAGCGTTTGCGGGCGATGAAGTCAAAGGTCGTCAAACAGGTTCGCGGACGGGGGTTGATGATCGGAATTGATATCGATCCTGCAGCGGGCACTGCGAAAGATTTTTGCAAGAAGCTCAAGTATGAAGGCCTGCTCTGCAAAGACACGCGGATGCAGACCCTGCGCGTTGCTCCCCCTCTCACCATCACCAAAGAGGAGCTCGACTTGGGGCTTGAGAGGTTTGAGCGGGTGCTGGGCGACCGGTGAGTGATTGCGTTACAGGCGTGGCGTATAGATGTTTGTGCTCTGTCCCAGGGTGGTGCAGAGTCGCGGCAGCACGTCATCCTCTCGAGGAATAGAGTGGGCTGCTAGGAAATCCCTCGTAAAGCTCGATCATCGCGGCACAGCTTGCCAAATTCATTGGCGAGGAAATCGGGAAGAGCCACATCCTCGGCTCTGATAAAGCCTGACTTCTTTCCGATCGCTCCCGAGAGTAGGAGATCGACCGGAGCGCAGATGCCGGCCGCTGTCGTCACCTGAATCGCGCTGAAATGGGTTCCGCCGACTATCTGGTTGTAGACGCTACTGGCGTAGGTCTTTTGTGTTTTGACCCCTTTGAGTGTGCCGGAGGCTTCCACAAAGATGATGCATTTATCCTGACCGGTCGAAGGAATGCTGCGTTCGAAGACCTTCTTGAGGCCATCTCGGTCATTGATGAACTTCAAATCGTGGAGGAGGAAGGCAACAAGATCTCGGTGTCCCGGGTAGCGAATCGTTTTGTAGTTGAGCTCACTAACCTTACCGTGCAGTGCATCGCCCAGCGTTCCGAGACCGCCGGAGGTGTTGAATGCCTCGTACTCATCTCCATCGAGTGAGAAGCGCTCAAGTCCTTCCAGCGCCGGAACGGAGATGCGCGAGCCGCCTTGAATTACATCACACGGATTGCAGTATTCGTTGATGAGACCATCGGTCGACCATGTGAGGTTGTACATCAATCGATTCGTTGGATACATCGGGAGAGCGCCAACGCGGAGCTTGAGGGACTCTACGCTATCGAATAGTCCAACGAGGTGGGCGGCGGTGATGCTGATAAACCCCGGTGCGAGACCGCATTGCGGCATGAAGCATGATCGGGAATTTTGAGCCAGTTGGGCGATAAACTTTGAAGTCTCAACGTCCTCGGTGAGATCGGCGTAATGAATTCCAAGGTCGTGAGCAGCTTGGGCCACTGCTTTGTTGCAAAAAAAGGGGAGGGCGCTGATAACGACCTCACAGTCGGAGATGAGTTTCTTGAATGCGGTGCTGTTATTGAGGTCAACGTGATGAGCCTCACACGAGCTTCGCTTATTCGTAACGAGCTCTGCGCGTTTCAGGTCTGAGTCGAGCACCTTGACCCTGTACCGGCCCGACGCAGCGAAGAGCGCGGTGATCGTCTCACCAATCTTTCCTGCTCCAACGAGCGCGACGTTTCTCATGAGTGCATCCTGCGTGTTACAAGGGGAGCTGTAGATACCACGGCGACACGAAAATCGCCTGAAGGTTCCGCAGGCTCCTTACTTGTTAGATTGCCTAACGATTCCTCCCGCTGCTCCCGCCCTTTCAGTATCGACCTTCTGATGGGTAAAGGACCAATGGGATTTTGAAAAAAGAGGACGTCGGTATGTATTCTCAATACCTTATCGGAGAGCTTCCGGGGCGCTAGGGGATAGGACTAGAACGGTGATTTTGTTTGGTGCTTGCGATCCGTGAGTTTCACCACCCTGCTAGCCCACTTTAAAATTGCCCATGGTTCGGGGGGACATAATCTCTGAAAGGGCGAGTTGCTCCCGCGCTACAGCGATCGGGAGCGCGTATTTTGAACGCGAGTATTCGATGCATGCTTGCGCCGAGTTCTCTGTGGTGGTCGCGCGAGCAACGTCCAACGTGCGACCGGAAAATGCCTCTTGCACCTCGCCATCGATACTCATCTTCACGTAGAAATCTCGCAGTGCAAGATTGAGAAGGTCATCCGCAGTGAATCGCGGCTTAAATTCCTGAGCCACGGTTGAACCGTCATCGGCCCCCACTCGGAAGCACACCAGGTTGGCGACGTTTCCGAATACGGTCTCCTTTACCTGGGGAGGGAGTTGCCCGAGAAACTGGTTCGCAAAGGTCAGGCAGAGCCGATACTTACGCGACTCGCTCAAAATCTCACCGAACGATTGTGTTGCGAAGTTTTGAAACTCGTCTATGTAGAAGTAGAAGTCCTGGCGTGATTCGACTGGGATATCGGCGCGAGACATCGCCGCTTCATACAGCTTCCAAATGATCAACGAGCCGAGAAGTGAGGCATTCTCTGCTCCAAGCACGCCCTTCGAGATTTTGAAGAGTACGATCTTGCGAGAATCGATGAACTCTCTGAAGTCAAAGGTGTTGGTAGGCTGCCCCAGGATGTTGCGGATCATGTCCGTCGCCAAGAGCTCATCGAGGCGGTTGAGAAGTTGCGAGATGGGACCCTCCTCAAGCTCTTGTCGTCGAGAGGGGAACTCGACCTCCCAGAACCGGCGCACCGACTCATCTTGGCTGCGTTTCACGACCTCAATTCTAAACTCCTCATCTGAGAGAAGTCTGCGCAGCGAAACGATGCTTGCCCCTGGGATGTTGAGAAGGGCGGTCACCGCGTATCGGAGCACATGGTCCATCGTCTCCGACCAGCTATCACCGAATACCCTCTTGAAGGTATCGAGGAAGCTGAGCATGACGCGCACCTTCAGCTCTGGTCGGATCGGTATCATCGGGTTGAAGCTCGGTGGGTGCTGGGTGTCGCTCGGATCGAAGATAACCACGTCTTTGAGTCTGTGCTTCGGTATCGTCTTTAGAATTTCGTCCGTCAGGTCTCCGTGCGGATCGAGCACAGCGCATCCGAATCCGTTGTCGATGTCAGACTTCACGAGCAATTCGAGGAAGCACGACTTACCGTTGCCTGACTTACCCAGTACGTAGAGGTGTCTACGACGGTCGAATCTTCGAAACCCGAACTGAGTCACGCGATCGCGGTAGTTGGTCACCCCGCAAAAGCTGATCTGTGGGTCGTTCGGGACAGATGGTAATGTGCGCGGCGGGGGTGCCTTTCGGGAGAGCACGATCGCCGTGTTTGGTAGC
>JALRCK010000180.1 GCA_023262305.1 Deltaproteobacteria bacterium | reverse complement strand
TTGGAGCGCTCAATGCGGGCTCAGGGATCCAACCTCCATCCCACATAAACTTCCACGGTCGAGAACTCGTTTCAGCTAAGGTAGTCACCGAGAGTTTACGTTGTGCGAGCGTGGCACTATCAAGTGAGAATCTATTCCCCCAGATGTAGAGCAGCGCGCCCAAACGGGTCGTAATTGGGGACTCCCGCGATAATCCACCACCAACAGCCCGAATCAAAAATGGTCGGACCACCTCCTGCTTAAGCATCTCACGATAGCGGGAGCGTTGGTACACTCGGGTATCAAGGGCGAGTCGTCCCTGGTTTCGGTCCATCAACACCTCCGCCGGACCGTCAGTTTTTTCGCCCATCTGAGAGATGCCGATCAACTTCAAGTATTCATTAAATCGGTGCGTCTGTGGCTCTGGCCAATACACCGTGTCGTAGCCGCGACCACGATACTGGCGCTGCTTAACCTTGTACTGCTGCAGCGCCACGAACGCCTTGCCACCGCGTGCCATGTACTCTGCAAACCGAGGGAGCAGCTCGACTGGGGCCCGAGGTTGAAGCCACACAACGAGATCGAGTTTTCCATCAAAGGACGGATCCTTTGGATTGAGCGCTCGAACCTGATAACCGTACCGCTGAAGAAGGCGTCCCACTTCGCCAAACGGATTGCTCCCCTCAGGCGGCGTGTAGCCCATCTGAGTATACTCTTCAAACGCCTGCGCTCCTGTTAGCCTCGGAACATCTGATACAAATCCGATCACGGGACCAGGTGAAGCCCGCTCAAGGCGCGTCAGCGCAGCCCCCACCAAAAACTGCAGATCTTGAAGCATGCGGGGCTCTAGCTGAGGAATCGAGGTGCTCAACGACGGCGTACTGATTCGAAGCGCCGCCCACACCGAGGAGCGAATCGTTTGGTCATGTTCAACACGCTCGATCGTAAATGGCTCTATGCCCGCTTCAACCAAGGAGTTTTGCTCTTCACGAGAGAGTCTCTCGGGGAACACCACACGGTATGGGATGTTCAACCCACGCAGTGCTGCTCGAATCTGCCGTTCGGTATCTTTGAGAGTCGCGGGCCACAACCTTTGCGGACTAATAATAAGCTCTGCCTGAACGGGTCCCGGCAGCCGCGAGAGCAGGGAGGCAACAAATGCGTCTCTCTTGGTTGGAGCTGATACCGACAGGGATATCGGTGTCGTCGGACGGGTCTCAAGAAGAGCGCTTAGGAGCACAATCAGCACAAAAGCGCCGAGCGCTCTCTGAGCTGGGGTGCGCCACACAATTCCACGCGGAAGCCTGAAGCGAGACCCCTCTTTTCCGATCCCGATGATTATCAGCGCCAACGGCACCGCTCCGACTATAAGCACCCTCCAGAATATTCGCGCTGCTTCCGACAATGGTGGCAGAGGTTGCGGAAGTCGTCTCTCGATCCTCAATCGAGCAAGTCGGTCTCGGGAGGTAAAGGTTTCAGCGGCGGCTTTGAGGAGCAGGTTGTTGGAGTTGTCTGATGACTTTAAGAATTGATCACTGAAGACACTCGCCGTGCCCACAACCAACACACCTCCTCGCCATAGATCTTTTGGCATGAGGCGTATGACCCACGGCTGCTTCGGAACAGAGAGCGACCTTCGCAGCGCCTCTTGACCAAAGACCCCCTTTGTATCAGAGATAAGGCGTGTCTCGGAGGATGTCGTCGCAACGGTCTGCGCATCAAAGCCACTCTGGCTCAAGAGATCCGGGTCGGGCTCAAGCGCCGTCACCGATGATACATGCAGCTCACCGATTGTGAAGCCATGCAGTGAGCGAATATCTGTGAGAGATGCAGGAAAGTGGATCGGAAACGGAATAGTTGCGCCAGGCTGGGGGATCGGATTATCGAGTACAACCTCATTGCGCGCCACTAATCCAAACGTTCTCACCAGTGAAGTAAAGTCATACGGCGACCGTTCAACTCGGCACGAAGTGCTACCGACACCTTGAGAGCATTGAATCGAGTGTTCACTGCCCGCTATAACCACTGAGCGACCTCCATCAACGAATCGCTCCAACTCTCGAAGATGTCTCTCCTCAATACGACGAGGCGCTATCCACATGAAGAGATCAAGCACCGGAGGGAGTACAGCTGTTCCTTCAAAATCAACTCGCACGGCTGATGTGAGGGGGATAGTGGAGAGAACCTTTGGAATCTCAGTAAACCCCTCTGCTGGTGCGGACACCCCAATAACCGCCGGCGCTGGCTGCGCCATCATCTTCAAATTGCTGACGATGAGATCTTGCATGTAAGGGAGATCCGCCGCTGTGATGAAGGGAATCACAGCATTCGGATAGTCGTTACATGCGATGTCGAGTGCCGACCACACAGCCTGCTCACTCGCGGCGTCAAAACGAACTTTGCGCAGCTTAATTGGTGCGACAGCTTTGCGAGAGGCATATCCGGCTCCATTTTTTTCGTCGAGATCGGGGTCGATGATGCTGATGTCGATGACCTCTGGAGCCTCATCGTGCAATGCCTCAAGAAGCTTGCGCATCATCGGCTCAACATCTTTCATGTTGGCGGGAACCTTATCCTTCGACGAAACGAAATAGGTCAGCGAGATGCGTCCTTTTACATTCGCAAGAAACGTGCGAGTAGCAGGCTTGAGGGTAATCGGGTCATTACCCGAAAGATCCAATCCACGGCTCCTCCCCACAAGGTTGCTGACCATGGCGGCGATCGCCAAGAGGAGCATAAACGCGATAAAGACGCAGAGAATGTGCCGCCGTCTCATCAATACCGACTCAGTTTGAGTGTCATTTCATTCATGGCGAGAAAGAATCCTACCAAGAGACCAAAATAGAGGAGGTCCCCTACCCCGATCATCCCTCGACAGAAGCTCTCATAGTGCGGCATCACCGAAATCGATTCATAGAGCCATGTGCCGATCTGCAGCGACGGGAGGAGTCCATCCACCACATCCACTACCTCAGGGATGCCGGTGACAACGAAGAGGGATCCAACGAAGGTGGTAAGTACATACGACACGATCTGCTCACGCGAGAGCCCCGAGAGAAAGCACCCAAGCGAGAGGAAAAACCCGCCCAACAAAACGCTGCCGATGTAGGACGCTATGATGATCCCAAGGTTGGGCGTCCCAAGGGTGTAGAGCATCACCACAATAGGCAGGCTTCCGGCTAGGATGAGCGCATAAAATGCCAGTGCTGCCAGGTACTTACCCAACACAATCGTGTACGGGCGAAGGGGGAGCGCCATTAAAATCTCAAAGGTTCCGCGGGCGTACTCCTCTGACCACGAACGCATGGTGATTGCCGGAATAAAGAGCGCTATGAGCACCGGCAAGCTACGGAAGAACGCTCCCATATCAACGATGCCGTTGAGAAAGAAGGTGTTCATAAAGATCGCGCCTGAGAGCACTAAGAAAGCGCCGGCAGTTATGTAGGCGATCGGGCTGTCAAAGTAGGCCCGAAACTCACGCCTCGCAACGGAGAGAACTCCTGCGCGAAAGCTGGTATCACGCGCACCAATGAGGTGACTAGACTCCGACATGGCTACCCTCCATCGAGGTACCCCTCATCAGATTGATAATCCAACTCTCAAGTTGGTCGGAGCTTGTGCCAACACTTGCGCGTAGGTCGTCTAGCTTCCTGTCCGCGAGGAGCGTGCCGTTATAGATAACGAGAAGTCGATCGCAGATAGCAGCGATATCAGAAATCACATGACTGCTGAGCATGATAGTTCTTCCAGGACGGAGCGTAAGCAGGAGCTCGCGCCATGAGAGGATCTGTAGCGGATCAAGTCCATGTGTCGGCTCATCGAGAAGAAGCACTTTTGGGTCGTGAATAAGGGCAGCCGCAAGCCCGATTCGCTTGCGATAACCGGTGGAGCACTCTTTAATACGCTTATGCTCAACAGATTCTATGTTGCACGCCTTAACCGTCCATGAGAGCCGTTTTTCCCTCTCTTCCTGACAGAGTCCATGCGCTTGGGCGATAAAATCGAGATACTCAAAGGGGTGCATCTCACCATACAGCGGAGTATCGCCCGGAAGGTACCCGATACGCGCGCGAACCTGCAACGACTTCGCCTTCACGTCGAGATTGTCAACGAAGATATCCCCAGATGTCGAATAGAGGGAGGTCGCTATCATGCGCAAGGTTGTAGTCTTTCCTGAACCGTTGGGTCCAACGAATCCGACTATCTCATTTGGGTGCAGCTCAAACGAGACATCGTTCACCGCGACGGTGGAGCCAAATTCTTTTCGGAGCGCTGATACGCGGATCATGGCGAGTGCTAAAGCCTAGTCTGATGGTAGTGGAGGTATCATGGCGATGATGCAGAGATGTGGCAATAGGGCTCTAAGTAGGTTGGGGGTCGCAATTTTGGGGGCTACCTGCCCGTGAGAGGCGCCGCATCCATTGCGGATAACATGCGCCGGGCCCGCTCCTCGCCCGGATTGGTGTTCAGAATCGACTCCAACACTTCACGCGCCTCTTCTTTTTGACCTTTGAGGAGGTAGAGCTGGGCCAGGTTCAACCGCCCAGCCACAAACCATGGGTCAACGCGCAAGACCGCCCTAATGAGGGGGGCTGCCAACTCTACTTGTCCTGCCCTCAAATGCTCTCCCGCGAGTCGATTGAGACCTACCGGCGAGGCAAAAAGCTCCCGACGAGCTGTTGCGTCTCCACACCACGTCGCATTTTTTGGATCTCGACGGGGAAGGTTGCTGAGCCCCTTTAACACCTCAACCTGCGCCAAGGCTCGCTGCCTCGCAAACGAATCCCGCTGAGATATTGCAAGGAGTCTCTCTTGCGCCTCCGCCTGCCGACCCTGCGTGCTCAAGAGCCCAGCAAGATTGTGGGTCGCAGAGTAGTTATTTGGATTAGCCTCTAGGCTTTTCAGTAGATGCTCCTCTGCCAAGCTCTCGCATCCGAGCCCCGTGTAGAGAAGAGCCCTCATGTAGTGGCTCTGATCGAGCGCTGCTCGATCCATATCATGAGAGAAGTGTTCAAGAGCACCTCCGAGATCTCCATCATCAAACAAAGCGATTCCGAGATTGAGGTGATTACGAGTCGATGGATCCGTAGCTTCAAGAGCAGCAGAGAAGAGCGTAGTGTCTGACCGCCAGAGGCGCGCCCGCTGAGTTGTTACTACCGCGAGCAGGATCAAAACACCCATACAGACTCGCCTTACCGCTACCGTTCGCTCCTGAAGTCTCAAGCCGATGCCGACCCCTGCAAGGGCGAATGCGGACGATGTATACACCAGTCGAGAGCCGATCATCGACTTGAGGAACACCGCCATGATACTCGGAACAAATGCCACCAAGGCTGCCACATAGAGGTAACGAACGGGGCGGGGGCCATGCTTTGCACCAAGCACAAACCCCATCCATAAGAGCAAGAGCGCACCGAGAAACGCACCGTGGATCAAAGCCTGGGTTGTAAGAGATTGCCCATACTCAATCC
>JALRCK010000017.1 GCA_023262305.1 Deltaproteobacteria bacterium | reverse complement strand
GTCCATCACCCACGGTGAGAACCGTATAGGTTTGCACTGCATCCCCAAGCCCAAGCCCTGAGGATACGCCCATGTAGACTCCACCAACGATATTAACTACGATGATGAAGAGACCCGCGACCGCATCGCCCTGGACGAACTTCATTGCTCCATCCATTGAGCCGTACAACTGAGATTCGAGGCGGAGTTGATCTCGCTTTTTTCGGGCCTCATCTGCCGAGATGACGCCAGCCCGAGCGTCGTTATCTATGACAAGCTGCCGTCCAGGAAGGGCATCCAAGAAGAAACGAGCAGCAACCTCTGACACGCGCGCGGCTCCCTTGGCAATAACGATGAAATTCACAATCGTAACGATTGAGAAGATGATGATTCCGACTATCACCTCTCCACGGATGAGGAATGTTCCGAACGATTCGATCACCCGACCAGCATCCCCCTGGCTCAAAATGAGGCGAGATGACGCCACATTCAAACCCAAACGAAAGAGGGTGCTTAAAAGCAATATCGTTGGGAAGGTATAGAGCGCGGCTGAGTTAGCGACATAGAGCCCCACCAACAACAAGAGGATCGAAAACGATATGTTGATGACGAGCAGGATGTCGAGAAGCGGTGTCGGCAGCGGGACGATGAGCATCGCTGCGATAGCGATCACGAACACTAAGAGGACTACCTCTGAATATCGCATTCGACCTGACAACGCTCGTAACATTGCTTCCTACCTTATCCCTGTATAGCCTTCAGCAGGGTCATGCCAAAACCGATCAGGAGAATGAACAAAAATCCAGCAAATACCAGCGCTACCGGACCGGTCGCTGCTAGTTCCAGTTTCTTGATCTTCTCATCGACTTTCGTCTCTCGCTCAGACGAAACAGATTCAGAGAGATCCTGAAGCTGCTTCGAAATCTCTCCTCCGTAGCGAGCAACCTGTGCCAATGCCTTGAATGCGTGTTTCACTTCATTGCTACCTGACTGGCGCCCGACCTCTATAAGGGCATCCTGCAAACTCACCCCGGATTTGATGTAGGCTTGAGCAAAACGGAGAAGCTCGGTGACAGGATTGTGGGAATCTCTTTCGTCCGCCATCTGAACCACCCGCGCCAGACACGGTCCAATGTCGAGCGAGCTACTCACTCCGATCGAGATCTGCTCGATCACGAGGGGCAGATAGAATAGAATCTCCTCCTGACGATACTTGATCCAACTCTCCAAGCGACGAAGAGGGAGCCATGCCCCGAGCATGCCTCCAACGACACCGTACAGGAGTATGTTGAGAGGATCTCCTCCGGTTGAACCGTATGCGGCTCCAAGCAGTCCCACCGCGGTTGGCATGACCACCTGGAGACGCTTAAAGTCTCGACGCTGCTCCTCTGAGAAGAGTCCAGCCTGAAACATTCGCTCCTCAAGAGTCGTGCCTGCCTTTGCACTCTTCCGGGCACGCTGTGCAACCCTGGAGAGAACCTCGTCCTCTGCACTACGGGAGGGGTCATCGAATCCCTCCTCTTCGCTAACCTGGACGGGTGTATCATCCATGTAGCGCTGCCCCATCAAGGAGCGCATGGTATCCCTCTGCTCAAGAGATCTGATGTACCGGACCGCAAAGAATCCAAGAATGCATAACAACACTACGCCCCCAGCGATGGTCATCCACATTTCCATGGTCCCCTCACACCTTGATCTTGGTTACCTGTGCAACCCACCATAGCCCAAAGAAGATTGCACATAGACCACCTTGAGCTACCTTCGTCGCCGTTGGGTCGGTCCAAGCGATAATCACGCACTCCGGCCACATCAGGTAGAGGTACCCCTCCAAACCCATAAGGATGCCGAGAATAAAAAGGATCGAGCCTCGCTGGAGCCCCACTGCCGCGACCGCTGCTGCACGGAAGTGCTGCCGTTTCCGAACCTGTCGAGCTAACCGATCGACGACCTCTGACAAATTTCCACCCACTCGTCGGCTGAGGAGAAGCGACTGCACAAAGAGCTCAATTTCTGGATGATTAACGTCTTCTCCGAAAGATCCAATCGAACGCTCCTCAGTAACCCCCAGTCGAAGCCGTTCCAACATCAGCTCCACTTCTTGTCGCACTAGACTCCGGTCATCCAAGTTCGATGCGCATGCCTCAAGTGCCTGCATTGGATTAAGTCCTGTCTTGAGCATCCCTACAAAGGAGAGGAGGAACTGAGGATAGTCTTTGTCAAACTTGTTGAACCGGGAGTTCATGCGAAAATTGATGAACGTGTTCACGATCAAAGGACCAAGACTGAGCGCCATCAGCTGCAGACCGATAAAGAAGTACATGCGAGCGATCAGAAACGCTGCGACTGAAATGACGATCTGGGCGATCGCGAATATGTACGGAGGGATGTCCGAAAGCTGCGCGAACCTGAGGCGCTTTTCCAGAGTGAGCTTATTATCCGCTGAGGGAGGCGCCTCGTCAGCCCCCTCGTCTGCGCGCTTATCTGAGGCATAGGAGTATTGCTCCCGAGTATACTCCGTGCCCTCATTTCGCTGAGCTGCGACCATGCTGCGAATGCTTTGGCGCACCACCACATCTGACGAGGTTCCTAAGCCGAGGTATCCCCTCGCCATGTAGACGACGAAACCTAATCCCAGCATGGCAGCGGCAATAGCCCACATCATGACTAGCTCTTCCCCCCTCCAGTAGGCGCACTCGAACGCCCAGGAGGCGCAAAGGAGATCTCCTGTGGAGAATCCCCGAGGTGAATACCATCAGCCTTGAGTTGTTCGTCGAAATTGCTGGTCCAGGAATCGACTCGCCATACTGGTCGTTGTCCTTGCTTGATCAACGTGAACATCGGTCTGATCTGGATCGATCCCTCGACGAAGTGTCCTACCTCTATCACCTCGGCGATTCGCGGTTTGCCGGTCGACTTCTCTCGAATGAGCCACACCACCGAGTCCACGGCAAGCGCGATCTGCTGGCGGATGATATCAATAGCTACGGACTTTTGGGCTCTTCCCAAGAGGCTCTCAAGTCGAACCAATGTCTCGCGCGCATTTCGAGCGTGAATCGTGGACATTCCTACATGTCCCGTCTGTGCACTCTCAAGGAAAGCCTCTGCGGCGAAAGGAGTTCTCATCTCTCCGAGGATTACCCGAGTAGGGGTCATTCGCAGCGTCGTTTTGATGTGCTCCTGAAGTGTCACCTCGCCCATACCCTCAGCGTTCGCTGCTCGCGATACGAGGGAACGAAAATAGGGGTGCGCAAAATTGAGCTCCGGAGTGTCCTCCACCGCCACGATCGACTCATCAGGACCAAATTGAGTCGCCAGACACTTGATGAGGGTGGTTTTTCCAGTACCGGTCTCACCAGCTACCATCATCGTCGCCAATCCGCTTCGAATCAGACACGCCAGATAGTTAACAATGAGAGGAGGTGCAACTTGGTAGGTGACTATGTTTTCGAGTGCGACCTCCGACATTCTCGGAACGCGAATACACAACAATGGTCCACGCTGCCCACATACACTCTCGTGAACAGCACACAGCCGAGTACCATTTGGGAACGACCCGTCCACAGTGTGCTGCGCTGTCGTCAAGGATTTTCCTAGTCGCAGCAGCAGCCGGTCTAGGAAAGTGACATACGCCTGGTGATTTGGCCAGCTGAGCCCGGTCAGCTCACTGACCTTTCCACGCTGGAGCACCACCGATTTGTAGTCGTATACATGGATGTCAGTAACCTCTTTGTTGTCGATAAGAGGCTGAAGCACTCCCCACCCCACAAGGTCTTTTTGGAGAGAGATAATGATGTTGGCTCGCTCGATATCATCGATCGACTCGCCTCGTTTCTTCAAAACCTTATCAACGGCAGAGGCGATAACTTTTTCTGTCATCGCGGGATTGTTCATCTGCTGCTGCAGCGAGAGATCGCTACCAAGCTCTCGCCGGACCTCTCTCATCACGATAGAGCCGGTTGGAGAGAGCTCAGCTTGACGATTGACTGCTGCTCGTGGAGCAACTCTAGATTTGTCGACAACGGCTTGTGTTGATTCAGCCTGCTTCTGTACAGCTGGGAGAGTGCTCGCACCGGCGGGCGAACCGTTGCTTTTTGCGGCGGCCTCGGATGGGCTCGGGGCGGCGGCAGCTTGTTGAGTCGCAGGTTTGAGAGCACCGATACGTGTCTGAGTACCACGAGCTGAAAATATGCCCAACAAGTCGTCTTTTTGGTCTTTATCCGATCCAGCCATGGTAAGTCCCCCAGTGAGAGAAATAACTTTCCCCATTCACAAGTTCGGCGGTTTTGGTGTTGAAGATTAGAAAAAAACGCCAAAAAGTAGAAACAGAACAGCGATTTAGCTATATGGGCGTGGCGATGCCTTGACGAGGTCCACCATAGGAACAGTCCCCACCTGCAGAAGCTGGGTAAGAATCTTAATTTACTTGCTTTTTAAAAGCGCGCCGGGTCGATGTGGCGTCTTATGGCCTCTTCTTTCCGTCTTCGGCTACCTGCTCCTCAGGAACTAGCTTCCCGCCAATGATGAGGTAGTTCCTTCCCCCAAAGCTAATTCGTCCCTCCCGGGGAGGTCCTGCGTTGGGTTGAGGCGTTGAGAGACCGAACACGGCTTCCAACGTAACCGTCTGGTTATCGGATGACTCAACTGTGTCCTCATCGCCTCGAAGCGCAAGGCTCATAACACCCGTACTTGACGCGAGCTGAATCTTGGTCGCCTCATCGACGGTTACCATAATCGTGATAGTGGTAGCGGAGCCACCCCTGCCTTTGCTGGGATCCACCTTTCCAGTTGAAAGTACCTTGGCGTTTTGAGCTAACAAGGTAATGACTGGCTTGTTAGCGACCTCCGAAGCAAGCATAACATCAACTTTAGCTCCAGCTCGAACCCACCCCTCCACGTTCGAAACATCATCAACAGCCACCGACACAGCCCTGAATCCCTCAAGGATATTGGCCTGAATCTCATTCACGGGGGCTTTGTTGGTTATGTAATCCATCAATAACGGTTGACCGGCAGCGATGAATGAAGCTGCATACGCCCCCCGCAATTTATCGAAACTAGTCACGACGTTCGACTCGTTGCTGACAACTGGGCGGGTCTCTTTCTTGAAGCGGCTGGGGTCAAGGAGCGTTCCAGGCTCTATCTTTTCGGTGGCAACCAGACAATCAACTAACTCGACAACAGGTGCTGGAACGGGCGTGGGCGGAGCCTCCACAGGAGCAGGCGCCTCTTGGGTAAGCGATTGAACCACAAAGATGGCAGCGATGATCGTGACAAGGGAACCCCCAAGGATCACGATGCGAGTCGAGTCGTTACTTTTCTTCTTACTGAATCCACCCGAAGGTCGAACTGGTGGCATCTATGCCTCTTTAGGATGAGTAGCGCCGCTGGTTAATGGGCATATAACGGACAGTGATGAGGGAGACTAGCTTTAAGTCTACCGTCGTTGCGGGCGGATGATTCAGACTTCACCCACCCTAAAACCTCTAGAAACCCGACATGAAGCGTGAAGAGGGAGCGCAGAGCCAAAGACCCTGCGCTCCCCCTCTACAGTCAGGAAATTAACCGCCAATCTGGCTCGCCAACGTGCTAAACTGACTGCTGATTGAGTTTCCGAGGGTGCGGATAGCCACGATCGCGATGATCGCGATGAGGGCTACTAGGAGGGCATATTCCACCAGAGACGCACCTTTTTCGGCCTTCGTCACGCTCTTGACCTGCTCTTCGTTAACAATGTCCATTTTCTCTCTCCATGTATTAAAACTAGCTAAGTTCGGCATTCAAGGCCTGCGCACAAAGCTCTAGCCAAATATGCTAAACATCTAAACGACTTCCAGCAAGCAGTTTTTTTAACAAGTGAGCCCGGCACCGGATACGAGGTTACCGCACCTCCCCACCCTGCTTTCGGGCAAAGATCTTCTGGAACCAGCGAGGAACACCGCCTTCGGCTGCCTGGGCGTCAGCCTCAGCTGACAACTCCTCACCGTCAGCCATGCCTAACAATCCCAACTCTTTGGCTATTCGTTCGAAATTTTGCTTTATCTGCTTTCCACCTAGGCTGTAGAGCGTTTTCCCACTCCCCGGCCACAAACCAGCCTTTGCGTCATGGACGAGCGGAGGTAGCCTCCACGGGCGGTCCCCCAATTGATGGGTAGGCTCAAGCTCGGACGCGATCTGCTCCACACTCGAGGTAGAGCCAGAGAACGGATTAACCAGGAAACATATTCGCTCCGAACTCCCCACCACTGATTTCACAAACGACAGGAAGAGATCTACGGCAGTGACACCGAGCACCGAATCGTCGACAACAACAAGCACAACATCCGCATTTCTGATCAGCGCGCCGGTTGCAGGACCAAGCCGTCCAGCCGTGTCAACAATTACAACATCGTTATCAGCCCGAGCGACCTCAGCGATTCGTGAGGCTATCGACATGCTCTCAGTATGACACACAAGGTCCATAGACTCAGCGAGTCTATCTGGTGTGGTCAGCACGGCCACATCGTTACTGATCGGGATGACTGCTGTTCGTAAAGTATCCCTGTTGATCTCCTGATCGCCGCTTACCCATGCGCTTACAACTCGGGCCTCCTCACCGCTCACCTTCAGCGAGCGGCTAAGGTCTCGCGTTTCAACGTCGAGGTCCCACACCAGTGTCCGCTTCCCGTATTGACCACAAACATCGGCGAGTGCGGCCACAATTGAGGTTGCTCCCACTCCTCCCTTGGCGTGCGCAATCACAACGACCTTACCCTCATGAGTTCTTCCCTCACGACGGAACTCGGTGTTTATAGCCACTAACTCTTGGAGAAAATCGAGTGGGCTTCCACCTTCTGGGAAAACTTTTCTAACACCAGCAGAGTGCGCAAGCCGAAACGCTCCTCCACCGTAAGCATCATCTGATACGAACATGATCAGCTGCGGGCGCGGATTGAGTGCGTTGGCTTGATGCGCAAGCGCGATACCTCCCTCACCCATTCCTGAGCCAATGACGACAACATCGGCATCGGCGGCCCGCTCAGCAAAATCTTTGTCGCTGACCAGCTTCACCTTGAGATCGAGCATCTCCAAGTCCCCGCGACTAAAGGACTCAATCCGCTTAGCACATCGAGCTTGGGCCTCAGTTGTTTTATCAACGATCAACAGTTTCATCTTTTCAATCTCTTAAAAATGCCATTTTTCGAGCAACGACGGAGCAAAAAACCTTAAGAACATAAAACCACATCCTATACCTACAGCCATAGCGAAACAGAGCGCAATCACCTCTCCCACTCGTGACACCTCCTCTTCCTCGTTGCGCCGAAAATGCGTGCGATTGCGACGTTTGGAAGAGTCCTCACTAAGCCCTCCGCGCCTGGACTGGATGGTCTCCGGTCGTGGTGCAGGTGGGGTTGATACCAAAGGCTCAGGCGCTGCATACGGAGAGTCTTGGCAGTCATCTGTGTCAACGGCGTAATCACGGATGGAGGCATCAATGACCTCTGTCCCGGAGCCTTTACGCACTTGATTCTCTAAATCCCCCAAGATGTCATCCGAACTTGGCTCACGATGCCGAGGACCAGACGTCGGAGCGCTTCGACTCAATCCCTCACTAACGTTGACACCACCTCTGACCTCCTGTGTCTGCGGCCCTACTCCCTGACCACGGGTCGAGGAGGGTGCTCGTGGAGGCGGCACTGGAGGAGCAGGAGGAATTTCACGAGAAAGATCGACCGAGGGTCTCCTGCGAGCTTCTCCCGCTGCAGACGAAGTCGACATCGCCAGCCCTCCCGCATCGACGTTTGTAACACCGATCTCTGTCGCCAACTTCTGAAGGTCGGAGAACATCTCGATAGAAGCCTGATAGCGCTTTTCCGGCTCCCGCTGCATCGCCTTAAGAATGATCCTGTCGAGCTCTTGAGGACACTCTGCTCGCAAGGTGCTCGGCGGCTCTGGGTCCGTTTTAAGCCTCTTCGTCATGGTGGCGTACACACAGTCTCCCCTAAAGGGGGACTCACCGGTCACCATCTCGTATGCAAGGATGCCGAGCGCGTAGATGTCGGATCGCCAATCAACTTGAGATTTGAGCATATACTCAGGCGCCACATAATCGATGGTGCCCACTACTCCCCCGTGCTCGGTCAGATTAGGTCCATGGCGATTTCGTGCGATCCCGAAATCCGCTATCTTCACGTTCCCTTCACTGGTGAGAAGGATGTTTTCAGGCTTGAGATCTCGGTGAACGATGCCAGCATCATGAATCGCTTGGCATCCGGCAGCCATCTGACCGAGCATTCGTACAATCTCAGAAATCGACATGCGATCCTCAGCCCCAAGCTTCGAGGCAAGATCTCCTCCACCCACGAACTCCATCGTATAAGCAACGAGATCGCGCTCGGTGATATACTCATAGGCGCGCACAACATTTGGATGAGAGACCTCGTAGGAAGCAAGGATTTCGTTCTTGAAGCGTGCCGATGCAACCTTGTCCGATGCAACCTCAGGGAAGAGAACTTTCACCGCAACGATCTGCCCCAGCACTCGGTTACGGCACGCGTACACCAAGCCCATACTTCCAGAGCCGAGGCACTTTACGACCTCGTACTTTCCGCCGATGACGGTGCCTGGTTGTAGGCTGATGGAGTGCTCTTCAGTCATAGAGATTTTTTAAGACTCAGTCTCCTCCTCCCCAATCACGAGCAGGACATGGAATTTGCGATCACCAAAAAAGATCGTGTCGCCGTGGGATACCGTACTTTTCTCTCCCGAGAGGAACTCCTCCTCTGTCTGACCCATATGCTTAACTCGAGTACCCGCCTCGGAGAGCTGGTCGAGAACCTGAACAACCCCTCCCGGTGCCACTCTCATAATCGCATGCATCGGGGAGATACTTTCTCCAAGCACCACAAGGCAGCTGCCTGATGCCTCCCGTTGATTTGACACCATCAATCGTCCCTGACGTAGCTCCACATAGCTTCCCTTGGGATCGTGATCATAAGTCACAAGAAATCCAACGAGGGGCGACTCCGCTTTCCAGAATATCCGGTCCCGTGGCTCAGTCATATCTTCAGCCTCCTTGTGAGTTTGCGAGGTTTCATTCGAAGCCGTTGCAGGTGTCATAGGCGGAATATTAATAGGCTGGTTTGAAATCGCTGGAGGTGGAACGATATTTCGCTCGTTGGCAGCTCCGCTCTCACCTGGTCGAACGATCTTGGGAGCACCTGCCTGCGCAGCTGTTACCACTGGCATCTCCTCCATCGCCGGTAAATCACCGAAGACGCTGTCGAGGTCATCCTCCATGCCAAATCCTCCCTGAGGTGACTCCTCAACGACCTCGGGACTGGAATCCGCAGCAAATGGATCAAACACTTCCTGCTGTGGTTGGCTGTATGGGGCTTTTGGTGGTGTTGTCATACTGGGTACCGAACGTATAAATTTGGGAGCTGATTGTGATGTTTGTCCTGAAGGCTCGGAGATACTTGGCACCGCATCCGGTACCTCTGAACCACCTTCATCAAACGGGTCTTCAGCAATCGGTTCGTCCACTCTCGCGGAGCTGTTGTCATCAAATGCAAAGGGATCGAAGGGCTGTCGGTCGGCATCACCTTTCTGAGCTGGCTCCGCCGTGTCCAGAACATCTTCAAACGCTACCAAGTCCTCCCCCTGGTAGGCGGGAGCCGCTGTGGTTTCATCTCGACCAAACACATCAAGAGCAGAGGCATCAACCTCTGGCTCATCCGCGGACGTTGGCGGACTCACTGAGGCTGGCACCTGAAACTGAGAACGGAGCGAATCAATCCTGCCAGAATCCATGACCATCGTGCGATTGCGGGCTCGCATTCCAAATGGAGCACCCTCTCCTCCCCGCGGACGTTTCGTCTCTTCACTCATACGCAGCTCCCTGAAGTCCCCTTAAAAAACATTCCAGTACATAAACGCCACAACCGCGATCGCTGCCGCAAAAAAACCACCCACAGCCGCAAGGACGAGGTGGAAGAGAATCGATCGTCGCCACCATTGAGCAGCTTTCATGGCACGCTCCCTGGTCTTGACCTCTTTTCCTCGAGTCGGCGAGACGACGTCACGCAGGTGCCCATTCAACGGGATTACAGAAACGGTGATGTTATCGAATCCACCACGAGCATTTGCCAATTTGACAAGCTCCTCGCACGATTCACGAGGTTGCAGTGATGAGACGAGCGAGAATATCTCCTCCTCTGCCACCATGCTGTAGAGACCATCAGTGCAGAGTACAATGAAATCGGTAGCCTCCCCCTTTTCTAGAGGCCAAATCCAGTACTGCTTTACGTCAACACGCAAGTCCGGGGATGAACCAAGGCACTGCGTTAAAATATGCGACTGCGGATGTGGCAAAGCCTCTTCCTTGGAGATCTCATTTCGATCGACCAACTGCTGAACGTAGGTATGGTCAACCGTCACCTGATGGATCTCCTCACCGGAGACAAGGTACGCACGAGAATCACCGACATGCGCAATCGCTACCGAGGAACCCTCGATGATAATCCCAACGATGGTGGTACCCATCTCACTAAATTTGCGGTTCTGGCGCCGCAGCATGATGGTGCGGTTTGCGTCCTCAAATGCATGCCGAATCGCTTCAGCCGGCTCCATGTGCTGACCCAAAAGGCAGCGCTGCACGGCATCGACACTGAGTTGAGCCGCGAACTCCCCGCCCTCAACTCCTCCCATGCCGTCGAGAACAAGGTGACATGCTCCATGAATGGTTGAGATAAGCGCGCAACGATCCTCGTTCACACTCCTCTCCATGCCAACGTCCGTAACCGCGGCGTGGACGATGTCGCTGTCTCCCTTGGGAGAGCCCTGAGCTCTTTTTTTCTTTTCCGAGCCGGAGTCTAGCTGCATGCAACCGTCACCATCTCAACTGTTAGGGGATGCCCAGAGTAGAGCTGTCAACGAGTGAGGAGGGATGGATCAATCCCATGTCTCCCCAGACATTTTGACAAGTTCTACAAGTTTCCCTGGGTTGGGGGTCGGCAGGAAGCGAGGGGAGCTAAATAGTTCCGAGCCCTTCACATACGAATTTTCTGTAAAAGAAACAGTGGTTTGGTGAGTCGCCTTGGCCTTACGACCAAAAGCTGAGTAAAATCAACTGAGAAGCCACTCTCAACTATCCCGTCCCCCCTACTCACCACGAACGGCAGAGCCAATTGCCCATTTTCTCCATGTACCCTATAAAACCCCGGATGATCCTACGGAGGATCAAACTTCTTTCAAGGGTCCCAAGGTTGAGCAACTCCCAATCGCCGCGAAAATTTGGACTGATTATTGTCTGCGTGGTAGTTCTCTTTCTGCTGGCTCCCTACGCTGGATGCGGTGTAGGTTTCCTTCGAAATAGCTCGCGGATCCCGGTGGAGGACCCCATTCAGAGCGACACCTCGAACCCCAAAGATCAGGAAGATCCTGAGACATCCGCGACGGAAAAGAGGGAACCCCTCGGACAGATAGAGGACCTGCTATCTCAGTAATGCCGCTTGAAAGTCGCCTCTGAGATTACTTTTTGGAGATGTTCATGGTTACCCTCAATAAAATTTACACTCGGACGGGAGATGATGGAACAACGGGACTCGTTGGAGGGGCGCGAGTGAAAAAAAACTCCCTTCGCGTCCAAGCATATGGAGACATCGATGAGCTCAACAGCCATATTGGGCTCTGCGCAACTCTGTGCGAATCCGCAGATCTCGCCCCTTTGAAGGAGAAGCTGCTCCTGATTCAAAATGAGCTTTTTGATATCGGTTCTGAACTCGCGTGTCCAACCGGAAGCTCGAGTCCCTCCATTCCGATCACGACTCCACCCCAAGTGGATCGGCTCGAGAAATGGATAGATGAATTAAACACCAATCTTCCTACGCTCCAATCATTTGTGCTTCCTGGCGGAACGGTTCCGAACGCGTCTCTGCACATAAGCAGGTGTGTATGCAGGCGCGCCGAGCGTTCTATCTTAACGCTTCACGAGAGCGAGAGCATCAATGAGCATCTGCGTCACTACGTTAACAGGTTGAGCGATCTCTTGTTTGTGATGAGTCGCGCTGCAGCCTCCCTCGTGGGCGCACAGGAATCACTATGGAAGCCAGGCGCATCTCGCCCTCAGCCGTAGCAGTCCTTTGCGCTAAAAAAAGCGAGTCAGTGTCCTCGGACCCCAAGACCTCGACCGAAGACAAGCTCTCCACCCATCCATCCCACAGACAGAGAAAGTGCAAGTTGGACTGCGAGAGCTACAAAATAGAGCACAGAAAGAGCACTCCTCCCGTGAGTGGCACGTGCGGACAGCCAGCAAAAGGTTCCCATGAGAAGGCTGTTAATGAGAAGGATCCTGCCCCATGCATGGTGACTCCCGAGCTCCTCTTGAACCACCGGATTCAAGTCCCCCAGGGAGCTACTTGCCTGATACCCAGATAAAAAAGTGGCGATGGTCGATACGACTACGGCACATACCAGCACACGTCGAGTCACGCGGAGAGAGGAGCGCAACGAGGGGACTAGCCGAGATACCTCCAAAAGGGTCAAAAGCGCCACGAACGCCAAGGGCATACCGCTAAGGGGAGGATGCAGAGCTATCATCACGGGGAATACTCACTCGATCGAAAAGCTAAGGAAAGGGGCAAAAGATCGCCTCTCCCAAGGGATGCGCGGCGCACTACCACCGGCGAAAGACCGAAAAGCCGGTCCCGTTGATGCCCAACACCCTCGACCATAATACGGTGCTCACTCATGCCGTCGATAAGCCCGATGTTCAAATTCTATCCGACTCGTTTTAGGAGGATGACGGTCACATCATCGCGAATGAGGCGCTCTCCTCGGAAGGTATCGAAGGCATCCAAGACACTCCGTAGCATGTCAGCACTGGAGCTGTCTGCCTGAGTGCCTGAGAGTGCTGCCGCGAGTCGATCCATACCAAATGCTTCACCCGACAGATCTTGAGCCTCGGTAACGCCATCAGTAAACATAAGCAAGAGATCGCCTACCTGTAGTTCGTCCTCAACAACTGAATATGAGGAATCCTCGAAGAACCCAACTGCAAATCCCTCGCCGAGTAACTTAAAAACCTTACCTGACTTTCGACGAAATAAAAGAGCTGGGGGATGTCCTGCGCGAGCCCACTGCAGCTTGCCATTCGTTGGGTCGTAGAGACAGCTGCCCATGGTGACGAACCGCCCCGACGGAATTTGAGGGGCCAGCAACCTGTTCATTGCACTCAAAACCTCATGCGGAGCCTCTTTCGCAGCTGCGGTCATCGCCAATTTAGCCATGCTCCCAATAAACGCTGCCGAAAGCCCGTGCCCCGAAACATCTGCAATCTGCAACGAGATGGCTCCAGATGAATTTGTTTCAGCGAAGTACCAATCACCCCCTACCTCATCGAGCGGCTGATACGATACCGCTAATTCCATCCGAGGATCTTTGGGGAGCGTTCTCGGCAAGAGACTCTGTTGAATCGCTCGCGCCTCTTCAAGCTCTTTCTTAAATTTTGAATTGTGGTCTCGCAGACTCGCGTTAATTTCCGCCAGACTACTCTTCCGCTCATCATTACCAGCTAGCTTTCTGAGACGTAACGTCAACGCGATACGGCTGGCCAAGGCTCCAACCGAAAATGGGGTCTGCACAAATTCAATTGCACCACTCAAGTCCTCCGCGCTATCAACCTCAAGAGCCTTGTCCGAGATACAGACAATCGGCACAGAGCGCGTATTGGGCTGGCTACGAAAGAGTGCACACATCCCCTCAATATCTCCCGTGATACGTCCATCAATCAGGATCAGGTCCATCGAGGACTTGGACACGAAGTCTGCCAGAGGAACATCCTCCAGTGGGTGGATGATTGAATAGCCGAGTCGCTCCAAGAAAGTGGGGAGCGTGTCTGAATCCCGTCCTAGGAAAAATATCGAATCCATGAGCAACCTTGCACCATTAAGAGAGGCCGGCTTTAGGAACAATCGGCAGAGCTATGAGCCTACTGCAGCTTTGGGGTCATTTTTGCGGATTTTCCGGACGTAAGGTGACCGGGAACAAGGTCTTGAGGTTGTACCATAAGTACACGTTATCGAGCGATACTAACGCCTCTTGCGTTTTATTGGACTTAAAGGTGATACGCAACTTGACGGTGCTGGGCTCGGGGGCAAGGGGTCCCGTGACCTCCTCTCCTCCCGGCTCAAAGGAGACCTTTGCCACACCACTACTGATATCGAACCCTGTCTGAGAGCGAAGCGAAAAAGCGTACGGATTAAAGCCCCGGAATTTGTATTGAACATCTGTTAACTCAAGCACTACGGAGACTCCATGGTTCTGAGCCTCGCTGCTTTGAACCGTGATGTGCGGGGCCGGACCTGTCTGTAGACCCTGATACAAACTCAGCGCCACAACACACAGAGCAACCATAAAGATCTTTGCTCCATTTCGGGGAGCGAGCCAGTTAAAGTGGCTGGACCTCCCCTGAGTTTCAAGAGTGCGCAATCGCTCTTTGCGATACGGATCAAGACCAGAGCCTCTCCAGGTGGACTCATCGAGCAGTACGAGGGCGAAAGCTATCCCTGTGTAGGTAGCCAAGATCCAGAAGATCCCGAGCACCGTGGAGGTCATCGTTGACCAAAAAAGGGATCTACCGTCGGGAGATGGGTACAACAAGAGACCCCATACGAGCGAGGTCACCGCGAGAGGCGCGATGAGTGAACGAAGCGCTGCCCCCGGATTACCACGAGAGAGAGCAAGCGTTGAATGTGCGACCTCTTGAACGGAGCCACTCAGCAACCCGAATGTCGCGAAGTAGAAATAAAAGCGGAAGATCCAGAAGGCCGCGATAAAAAAAACGAACACACACACCGACGAGAGCCATGGCAAAGGAGTCATCATGGCGCCAACGAGCGGAAAGGTCAGCGCCCCCCACACCACAAATCCAACGATCATAATTCGTAGAGAGATGAGAGAGGAGCCGCGAGCACCCTTCTTGCTGTGCTCGAAACGTCGGCGCCACCGGACAACGATAAAGCTCATCACCGCAAGCTGCAAAAACCTGTCGAGCAACATCAGAGCTCCCACATATGCGCCACTTCCACCCTCTAGGAGACCGGGAATGAGTGCCGAAGTTGCAAGGAGAAGAAAAGCTGGAAGAAGGATGAAAACGTCATTCTTGAGGAGCCCGGCCGCTATAGCGAAAGGGTCCAAGACGTCAGCCAACGATTGGGGTCTGGTATGGTGCTCGCGTTCGTCAATCATTGGCTAGGGCAGCAAATAAAACATCTACCTGCCGGATACTAGACCAACCTCAAGCGAGTCTCAATTCAGGAATGACGCCGGTGGAGACGCTACCACTCCCGATTGGATAACGGACTGGCGGGTCCTATTGGAACCACGGAAGCTCACTTTCAAGATTCTTCAGAACATCTCGCAACTCAGCCCCAGAGGGAGCT
>JALRCK010000179.1:359-5457 GCA_023262305.1 Deltaproteobacteria bacterium | reverse complement strand
TTGAGAGAGTCGCACAGCAGTGTGTTGATCAGCCCTAGCCACCCAAGCATTCGGATCGGCGCGAGTAAGAGATTGACGAAGCGGTTCTCAGACACGATAAAGGCGCCAGCACGGTTTGCTCCGACGCGGTCCTGAATCAGCGCTGAACCCTTGCGCTCAAGCCATGTGCAGGTTGAACCGAGCACGAGGGCGAGATTCAAGACGAAGAAAACCTTGAGAAGGAGAATGAGTAGCTCAACCATATTTTGTTACGCCGCTGGCGACGCTCCCATCGAAAGACCACTCTCCGACCCGGCCTGAGACTCGCGTTGGGGAGAAGTTAATTGAATTCCTCCAGCCTTAATCTGGGCGATCGTGACCCCCTGTGAGGACATGACCGGATCACTTCCCAAGTACCACCTGGTCAACTCCCGATCCCCAACGTGCATGAGGTTGATCGGAAGCATCTTGTGTCCAGCCGCCTCACCAACGAGACCGAGGAATCTCCACTCCGGCACGGTGCCATCGGGGAATGCAACGACACCCTGGGTGTATTGAAGCCTTCTCTTGTTGTTTACCAACAATCCCGCCTTCTCAAGCACAGTGTGACCACCGATCACCAAGCCGAGAGCGTTGGCGAGCTTGGACTCACCGTCAGTGAGCACTCCAACTCCCACCCTCGCTGCTGCGAGCCCCTCAAGGAGTGCATCATCGATATCTTGTGGGTCTATCGCACGATCGCCAAGAACGAGGACGTTCTCAATCTCTTTACGACGTATCTTTTGGAGGACGTCTCTGTAATCGGTATCACTCTCTTCTCCTATCAACCCGGCAACTCGAGCGCCCGTAGCGTTGCATGCGTAGTCAGGGCTTACCAATATCTGCTCGACAGCCGAGAGCGAACGCTTGTACCCAGGCATCACCGCGCGACCAACAGAGGTTGCCCTGTTAAGAATCTGACGAAGAAGGTAGTACTCTTCTAAGAGGAGATCCGGGCTCAAGAGAACAGTTAGGGTCTTGAGTGTTCCCTTGAGAGCGTTGATCACATCTGACACCTGAACAGCCTCGCGGACACCCGCTGTCGAATTACGATACGCTCCTGTCACACGGTGAGCGGGAGTGAACCTCTCGAATCCGTAGCGCCCCTCATCACAGAGCCACTCTTTATTCACATGGTCGTTGCGCCGAGCCTTCACGTTGACGACCTTCCCATCACGCTCTGCCACTTTGACGTTACACCCAGTCGAACACCCCGGGCAGATAGCCTCTGTTTGCTTGGTGAACCAGATGCGTGTGTTAAAGCGCCACTCCCGGTGAGTTAATGCACCCACGGGACAGAGGTCCACAACCGTTCCAGAGAGAGGATTGTCGAGCTCTTTGCCAGGACTCACCGCAATAACAGATTGGTCACCACGGTTTAACATTCCGAGCTCTGACGTTTTTGTTATCTCATCACAGAACCGAATGCAGCGGGTGCACATGATGCACCGTTCACCATCAAGCATCACGGTTGGCCCGAGCGGAAGCGCCTTAATCTTGTGGACCTTCTCCTCAAGGAAGCGACTCGGACGGGCGTTGTACTCAAAGTGGTAGTCCTGCAGCTTGCAATGTCCAGCCTGGTCACACACGGTGCAATCGAGTGGGTGATTGATGAGGATAAACTCAAGGGTCGCTGCCTGTGCATCGGCCACATCCTTGCTGGTATGGTGGGTAGAAACCTCCATACCTTCAGTGGCTCCTGTGTTGCAGGCGATCGTCATCTTCGGCATCCCCTTCACCGAGACCTGACACATACGGCAGTTCCCCGCTATTGAGAGGTGCGGGTGGTAGCAGTAGTGCGGGATATCTATGTCGATCGTCTTGGCCGCCTCGATGATGTTCGTTCCCTTGGGAACCTGTGCGGTCTTGCCGTCGATAGTTACGTTTACAACTTCAACTGGTTTTGGTGTCGCTGTCTCAGCCATTACACTGCTCTTGAGTTATATAATCTCTGATTTGGGGCAACCGGCGAGGCCCGCGCCCAATTCATCTCGCACCGTCGAATACCGAAGGTCAGGCTTCTCTTTCTCGATGCGGGCTACGATCTGATCAAGTTTCTCATCGGTCAGGTTCTCAAAGAAGACGTCGTTGATCTGGCACATCGGCGCAGTGCCACATGAGCCGAGACACTCAACCTCTTCAAAAGACCACATGCCGTCCTTCGTAACCTCTCCAGGTTTTACCCCGAGTTTGCGGTGAAAGTACTCCGAAACCTTTCGTGCCCCTCGCAGCGCACACGGGAGTGTTCGACACACCTGAACGTGGTACTGCCCGACGGGCTTCTTGTAATACATAGTGTAAAAGGTCGCGACCTCCCACACCTGAACCGGTGGCATCTCAAGCTGAAGAGCAACCCAATCTACCGCAGATTGCGTGATGTGCTTGGTGTGCTCCTGCGCGATGTAGAGGAGTGGCATCACCGCCGATCGCTTCTGTGGGTACTGCTTGATGATCTCGTCAGCTCGCTTTTGAGCCGCGGGAGAAACCACTAACTGCTCTGCCTTGGCGGCAGAGGAACGGGTATTGATGTGAAAAACTTGCGCGCTATCGGTCACACTCACCACCTATCATATTGATCATGCCAAAGGTCGGAACGATATCTGAGATGTTTGCTCCCAGAATCATCTTTCTCATGGCACCCATGTGAATAAAGCTCGGAGAGCGAACGTGAGCCCTGTAGGGCTTGCCCGTTCCATCCGAAACCACATAGAAACCCAACTCGCCGTTCGCTCCCTCAATCGCGTTGTACACGGATCCTTTCGGGGGCTTCACGCCGTACATCACTAACTCGAAGTGGTTAATCATGCCGTCAATTGAGTTGTATACTTCGTCCTTGGGAACCAGCGTCACATGGGGATCACTCACCGCTATTGGACCTTCAGGAAGCTTTGCGAGCGCCTGCTCACAGATCTTAAGCGACTCCTCCATCTCAGCGAACCGAACAAGGAAGCGGTCGTAGTTGTCACCCTTTGTTCCGACGGGAACATCGAACTCAAATTCCTCGTAGCTTGAATATGGGAAGGATTTGCGAAGGTCGTGCTTGACCCCCGAACCGCGCAACATCGGTCCAGTGAGGCTTGAGTTAATCGCCTCTTCGGCTGAGATAACCGCCACGTCACACATACGGTCGATGAAGATTCGGTTGCGGGTCAGCAATCGATCACAGTTAGAGAGGTGATCACGCACCTTCTTGAAGGCGGCCTTTGCGCGGTCCGCAAAACCGGGAGTGATATCGTCCTTTACTCCACCCACACGACCATATGACACGGTCAAGCGCGCGCCTGTGACCTCCTCAATCAGATCCCAAAGATCCTCCCGCGCTTCCATCATATAGAGCATCACGGTGAAAGCACCGAGCTCCATCGCGGAGGCACCAAGGCATGTAAGATGATCTGCCACGCGAGATATCTCTGAGAGGATGACACGGATGTACTGAGCTCGCTTTGGAACCTCGATCTCAAGGAGCTTTTCAATAGTCAGGCACCATCCGAAGTTATTGATGGCGGGGGATACATAGTTGAGCCGGTCGGTGTACGGCATGACCTGATTGTAGTCTACGGTCTCACACATCTTCTCGAACCCACGGTGAAGATATCCAACATCGATGTCAGCATCGACTATCTTTTCGCCCGAGAGCTCGGCAACGATTCGAATCGTCCCGTGAGTAGCCGGATGTGCTGGTCCGAGATTAACGACCATCGTCTCAGAGTGCAGGTCGTCTCCGAGTTCGCGAGGACGAACACTCGTCGAGATCCCCCCTACCCCTACATCAACCTCTAGTAACTTCCCGTCATTCATACTGTGTGTCTTACTCCGATTGCGACCCCTTCACGTTGCCGCACATATCGATTCCTTTACTTCTCGGGTCGCGCTCCCTGTGCAGGGGACGACTTGGTCTTTGAGCGAATCGTTACTAAGTCCGGTCGAATCATCCTTCGAGCGGTGTTCTCAACTTCGGGAGCACGCAGCGGGATTCGAGGCTGCTTAGCCTGAACCGGGTAGTCTTTTCTCAGGGGATAACCGACGAACTCTTCATACATCAGGATCCGTCGGAGGTCGGGGTGACCGACGAAACGGATTCCAAACATGTCCCACACTTCGCGCTCCAGGAAGTTCGCGCCGCCCCACAGAGAAACCACCGAAGGAACTTCTGGTTTGCTCTCTGAAACCGGGACCTTCACGGTTAACCGCCACAATTTAGAGAGGCTTAAGAGCTGGTACACCACCTCAAACCTCTCATCCCTGTGATCCATCCAATCCACAGCAGTAATATCAGACAACAGGTTAAAGGCTAAGATTTGGCTATTCTTGCATGATGTTAGCAACTTAGTGAGATTTCCTGGGTCAACAGAGACCACGACAGACCCTAATTCCACCACTCCATCTTGGAGGATCTCCCCGCACTCTTTTTGGAGGACTTCGAGGAGCTCGCTACTTGTACCTTTCAACTGAACCATATGGAGCTGGTTGTATCGTATGCATAGGCAACTAGCAACGGCACAAAGGGCTCTCTGGGGGCATAAAAACCTCCTTTAATCGGGAGCTTGAGCGGTTCCACGGTCTACCGAGACAGCCCCATTGAAAAGGTGGCTTAAACCATCCAAGACCCCCTCCAGATTTGCCTATTCCAGCCGTCAGCCGTATACTCAAGGGCTGGATCACGGTTGGTTTATTTTAGCTGTTTGGAGGATCGACATGGAGTCAAATCAAGGCGGAAAGAAAAAGCGTCTCTCACCCTCTTCTGTGAGCCAAATTCAAATTTTAAACGCCTTAGCTCCGAGTCAAAACTTGGCTCCCGTTGAGCCTCGACGACTTCAGATTAACGAGATTGCGGAGATCAGCGGACTCCGTGACGAGAAGGAAACTCAGCGATTCCTCTTCATCCTTGAGGGTCAGAAGCTCGTGTCACCATTCCCGGAGGGCGACTTCACATCGAAGACCTGGCAGATCACAAATCAAGGCGTTCAAACCTTGAAGCAGATCTCGTCGGTCATGATGTAAGACGTACCTTGGTGCATCTTACGATAACAGCGGGTCTCTCGACCCGCTTTTTTGTGCCGCAATTCCCACTCTGATACCT
>JALRCK010000179.1:0-308 GCA_023262305.1 Deltaproteobacteria bacterium | reverse complement strand
CCCGGAACCGCTCGAACGCACTAGCACTCGTTGGCGTCCGCAGGACGCCCCGAGGAACAGGCCTAACCTGACGCGAGACTATACCTCCCGCTCTACGACAACAAAGAACTCATTTATGGCGTGTAATAAAGCGTCTGCGAGGGGCTCGACCTGCTCTATCTGACCATGAAGAGCAGCCGTCTCTAGAGCTATCGCAGCGTCAGAAGCAACTCCCGCTCCGACATTACCAAGGGATCCCTTCAAAAGATGGGCGTGTCGCTTGATCGCAGGAAGATCCTTGTGTCGCACATCGTGCATTAAAACCATCA
>JALRCK010000178.1 GCA_023262305.1 Deltaproteobacteria bacterium | reverse complement strand
GTTCGATATTGTATTTTGATAAGGATCTGCCGCATCTGGTCCGCCAGAAGCCCAAGGCTGAATATTAAAATCGCAGCGAGAACGCCGAGTCCGCCTAGTCCAGACAGAATTAGAGAGCGTAGAGATAGGCCCGCGATCACACTTCCAATGCTGACGCTCATCGTCCCAAGAGAGATTAATAGAAAAAGTTTGAAGGGATTATAATAGAGAACTGATTGCACGATATATTGCAGAGTTCTTAGCGAGTCTCTAAAAAGCTTAACTTTCTTTTCACCAATTCGAGAATGGTAATCAATCGGAATATATCCGATGAACCGACCGGTGAGCATGTACGCCATCGTTTGAGACGTAGTGAAGCTAAAGGTATTACACAGTTGGTCGAAGTACGGGAGTATCGTTTTCCTCGAAAAAATGCGCATCCCAGAGTTGATGTCAGGTATCGCTTGTCCGGTTGTGAATTCAACTAAAAACTTGAGGATGGAACGGAGGGGCCTTTTGAGCCAGGACTCATGGTAATGAGCCCCTGTGCGGCGACCGACGATGAGGTCATATCCTTTATTGTATTCATTCAAAAATACCGGAAGAAGGTTGATCGGGTAGGTTCCGTCCGCATCTACAATCGCTATGGTATCGTAGCGCGCTGCTGATATTCCATCCTTAAGAGAGCGTCCGTATCCAAGATTGTGCACATGATCAACAACGTCAGCGCCATGGTGCCTCGCGATGGATGCGGTTTGGTCTTTCGAGCCATCATTGACTACAACGATCTGATATCTTGAGATGCCGGCTTTGGAGAGGGTTTGTTTTATGCTCTCAATCGTTAAACTGATTCCCTTCTCTTCGTTAAGTGCTGGAACAACCACGGACAACATATACGGCTTCCTTTTTTTAAGCGACCCGTCCAAGAACACCCTCTTGTCGAGACTTGAGAAAGAGGTGGAGCTGGATGAGGGCGAACAGTTTAAATGAGTTGTCTGCTTTTAAGGCGAGGTGATCCTGAAGCGTCCTTCGAATCCAGCCGCCTTGAACGAATTGGAGTAGGGGGCTATCTGTGCTCATCTCTTCGCAGAGCGTCCTAAGGGGGCCAAAGAGCCACTGCGATATGGGAGCGTTAAAACCACGCTTTCGCTGGTTCAAAATTTTTCGGTCTAACAAATGACGCTGGCTTTTCTTGAGGATGTGTTTTTTGGATAGGCCGCTGATCTTGTAGTTAATCGGAAGACTAGCTGCAAATTCGACGAGACGATAATCAAGGAATGGTGCTCGAGCTTCAAGCGCATGTGCCATGCTTGCCCGGTCGACTTTTACGAGAATATCATCAACCAACCAGGTCTTAATATCGACATACATCGCTCTATCTAGATAGTGGGCGTCTGCGACGTCACCCTCAAATCTCTTAAATTCACGTAGCGGGTGAGCGTCTTGAACGAGCCCCTTCAGAGCTGGTGTCGTCATGTGCTCCAGGTCGTTCAGGCTGAAGAGCTCTCGCCAGCTGAAGTGAGCCTGCATGAACGGATGGGAGCACCCACGAAGAAAGTGAAGGATCTTATAATCAGTGCTGACCTTGCCAAAATCTCGCTTCTTTAATCCTCGATACAATCGTTCAACCAATCCAATCGCTGAGGAGGGCAGAATTTGCGCCACTCGACTTAGTCGGTCGGTCACATACGTTTCATAGCCCCCGAATATTTCATCAGCGCCATCCCCCGAAAGGGTTACTGTCACGTGTTTGCGAGCGAACTCCGATAGGTAGTACATCGGTATGATAGAAGTATCCGCAAAAGGTTCCCCAGCACAGAGGGCGATAGCTGTGAGACTGTCGATGGTTTGCGAACTGATGAGTTCCTGATGATGTGACACCTCCATCTTTTTCGCGATAGCGGCGGCGCTGTCCAACTCGCTAAAGGATTTCTCGGGGAACCCAAGCGAGAAGGTATAACACTCCGCGGGCTTTCTGAGTTTGGTCATGTGACCAACAATGGTGGACGAGTCTATGCCACCGCTGAGGAACGCACCGAGAGGCACATCACTCATGAGCCTCAGTCTAACGGCATCCGATAGGAGTGTGTTTAGTTCCTCTCCGGCTTCTGAGATGCTGGAGTAGCGGTTTTTGTTCAAGAAGTAGCGTGATAGGTCCCAATATTGAGTTATTTCAGGGCGGCGACCAGCCTGCCACTGCATGACGTGACCAGGGGGAAGTCGTTTGACGTTTGGGTTTATGCATTCCGAAGTCATCAGGTAGCCTAAAGACAGGAATTGGACGATCGCTCGACCGTTTACAGCATCTGGAATTCGAGGATCTTCAAGCAGAGCAGCGTGCTCTGACGCAAAAGACAGGTAACTATCGCGCTCAAAATAGTAGAGAGGTTTCTTTCCTAGTCTATCTCGAGCCAGGAAGAAGGATCCATTTTTATTGTCCCATAACGCGAAGGCAAACATCCCGTTAAATCGGGACACACACGAGATTCCCCAGTGGCGGTATGCCTCTAGTATTACTTCTGTATCTGAGGATGAGCGAAAAACGCTGCCCAGCTTCTGGAGCTCCTGACGTAGACTCTCATGGTTATAGATCTCGCCGTTGAAGGTCAGCAGGATTTGGCCTGAGGCATCGGCCATCGGTTGAGCACCACCTGGGGAGAGATCGATGATAGCCAGCCTTGTATGTCCGAAGCATACCTTGCCCAGGGATTTCACACCTTGGGCGTCAGGTCCCCTATGAGTCAGCCGATTGGCAATCCGTTCTACAGTTCGCGGAAGAGTTGGCTCAGACCAGTCAATTTGTCCCGCGATACCGCACATAATTTAGGTGAAGCGAAGGTGTAGACAGCCATCCCAGCCTTTCAGGGTGGCAGGGGAGAAGGGTAACACAACCTGGAAAGTTGAGCAAAGCTGCCCGGGGTAAGTCATCCAGGTAGGAGCTTGATTTCTCATGGTTTTAGCGATTTACTGCAGATACTGCCCGTAGAAGGGGTGGACTAGGGGCGTCCGGAGATGGGGATGGAAAGGCTGGCATCGGTATGTTTGTAGTGGTTGGTTCCGGTCACGCTGGCGTTTCGTGTGCGGTCAGCCTCGTTGAGGCTGGTATGCCAGTAACCCTCATCGATGGGGGGATTCAACTTGAGCCGCAGACAAGAGAAGTGGTTGCTCGCATGGCCTCCACCCCTGCTGACAGATGGTCTCCTGAGGACCTGGCGGTGGTAAAGAGCAACGTCTCAGCCTCTTCCAAAGGGGTACAGATCAAGAAAGTTTTTGGTTCCGACTTCCCGTTTCGCGCTGTTGACCAAGTGTTGCCAAGAACCAGCTCCGATATTGGACATCTTACTCCTACTCTGGCCACCGCCGGTTTCAGCAATGTTTGGGGGGCCGCGGCGCTTCCCTACAGCACGAACGACCTCAAGGGATGGCCCGTTACGGTCCAGGACTTGGAACCTTTTTACAAATCTGTATGTCGCTTCATGCCCCTCACGGGCAGCCGCGATGGTCTTGAGGAGCTGTTCGCAGTTCATACTGAATCACCCACCTCCCTCAAACCCAGCAAGCAGGCCCAATCGATCCTAACCTCACTGAAGCGTAGGGAGGTTACATTGCGCTCAAAGGGCATCATCTTTGGGACCCCTCGGCTTGCCGTGCGAGGGCAAGTGCATGAGCGCACAGAGGGTGGGAAAGCAGGGAACTCTCAGGGGTGCAGCTACTGTGGACTATGTCTGTTTGGATGCCCTTACGATCACATCTATTCGACAAATGATACTCTTCGCTACCTAAAGACATTCCCGCACTTTACTCACATGCCGGGCGTGGTGGTCGATTCTTTTAGTGAGGGCACGGGGGATGTACTCGTGATGGGCCGTTCGCTTGTCGACAACAAGCCGGTTACCATCGCTGGAACAAAACTCTTTTTAGCCGCGGGTGTTCTCTCGACTACACGAATTCTTCTTAAATCCATGTCTCTTTACGATGAGCCCATTCGATTGCCGACGAGTGAGTATTTCATGCTTCCTGTCCTCAGTCTGCGCAAAACCCCGAGTGTCCGGAGTGAAGCTCTCCACACTCTGTCTCAGATATTCGTCGAGTGCATTGATCCGCAGATATCCGAGCACTCGTCCCATATGCAGCTCTATACTTACAGCGAGCTCTTCAAGTTGGGGCTGTATGAAACCTTTGGCCCATTGAAGCCCCTGCTTAAGGCGATTGAGCCTGAGGTCCTTGGCAGGCTGAACGTTATCCAGGGGTACCTCCACTCCCAGCATTCCTCTCACATCGATCTATCGTTAACGCGCAAGGACGGTGCAGAAGTTCTGGAGATGAAGGGAGTCGCCAACCCTCTCGCCAGCAAGACTATCAAGCGGCTGGTCGCTAAATTGACGCGCTCCTTGCTGCCTAGTGGATTAGTGCCGGTTCGACCGATGTTAAATATCGGCAAGCCTGGGGAGGGGCGGCATGTGGGGGGAGCCTTTCCAATGAGTGCGTCGCCATCGGAACGCGAGTGTGATGTTTTTGGGCGACCCCCGGGTTTCAGAAATGTCCATGTAGTTGATGCCACGGTTTTTCCGACTGTTCCAGCCTCCACTATCACGTTCACGGCTATGGCGAATGCCCAGCGCATAGCGAGTCATGTCGTGACGGAGAGTGGGGGTAGTTAAGAGAGGTAGCATATGAAGGTGGCGATAACGGGTAGCTCAGGATATGTAGGGGGAGCAATTAAGAGATCCCTGCTTCAAGCCAACGTGGAGATACTTGAGTTGCGACGTCTCAGGGATGGTGAGAGTCCATCAGCAGAAATTTCGCCGTTCTGCCTTGGGGAGACGCCTTCTAAGGATAGCCTCCGTGGATGTGATGCGCTCATTCACTGTGCGTACGATCTCTCTGCAGTAGCTTGGGCCGATATTGAAAGGATCAATGTCGAGGGCTCCAAGAAGCTTATTGATACAGCCCAGTCTGTTGGCATCAAGAGAATTATCCTCATCTCATCCATCAGCGCGTACCCTTCGTGCATCTCGCTGTATGGAAGAGCGAAGATGGAAATAGAGAAGATGGTGGAACGGATTGGTGGTATAGTGGTGCGGCCCGGTCTCGTCTATGGGGAGTCGCCGGGAGGTATGATGGGCACGCTTTCTCGGTTCGTCACACGGTTGCCGTTGGTACCGGTGATCGGCGGGGGACAGGCCATGTACCTGGTTCATCAAGATGATTTAGCAGAGATGATTAAGACTCTCATTCATGTGCCGGATCCGCCGAAGTTACCACTTTATGCTTGCAGTGAAAATTCGGTCAGGTTCGGCGAAATTCTGAGGTTGCTGGCCCGAAAATCAAATGCCAAGCCGCTCTTCATTCCCCTTGCTTGGAGATTTGCGTGGCTTGGCTTGCGGATCGCGGAGATTGCGGGGCTTCGTTTGGGGGTGAAGAGTGATAGTCTTGTAAGCATGATGAACCCAAATCCTGAGCCTGGTTTCAGCGCCACAAG
>JALRCK010000177.1 GCA_023262305.1 Deltaproteobacteria bacterium | reverse complement strand
ATCTCCCCTGCCCTTAATTACCCGACAGGGTTACGCTTCGGTGTCGCTGCACCTCTCCGTTTGGTAACACTTCATAGGTCTCTGAAACGGAGACGCCTGCTCGTGCAGCCCCCGAGATGGCTTCGGAGGCAAAGAGACTTGAGCCGGAAAGGGCTCGGGCCGTACCCTCTGATGAATTCCGAGCGATGAACGTGCCCGATGGGTTCCCAATTACCTGCCGTGCTGCCGTGCCCAAGAAATTCTCCTCGTGTCTCGCCGAAAACGCTGGAAGATAGAACGGCACTACTCGATCCATCTGTGTTGAGACGCGCGGCTATTGACACCGCAACCCCATCAGATGTGAACGACGTGGGTAATCCGAGGCTATCGAAGGTGAGGGAGTGTTCACCGCCGGAGGAGACCTGTCCCGTAACTATTCCCTTCGGACCTCTTGGACTGTACGTGTAAAAGGTCGCCTCGGTGGTTTTCTGCACCCTCTCTTTGCCATTTCTTGAGATCGTAGTTGTGCCCAGCGTCCTATTCTTGGAGTCCACGGTGCGAGAGGAGAGGACTTTGTGCTTGTCCCACAGAGTATGGGTCGTCGAGATAACCCCTCCCGATGGAGACCTCCTGGTCACTCGGATGATTCGGCTCTTGTTGTTCCTGTCACGAACCACCTCAACTGAGGATTTATCTGGAAACACCACCTTCGTCGGCAGTCCATTGCGATCTCGAACGAAAGAGGTGGTCTGCCCCATCGCGCTTGAGACTGACGAGATGTTGCCGTTCGGATCTCTTTGCGTCGCAAAGGTTGTGATTCCACCACGGGCAGCCTCGTTGAAGCCCCGCTCCTCTTTTATGGGCAAGAGCAACGCGCTGACGGGCTGAAAGCTCCTCTTTGAAAAGAATACCCCGTTGGCGTCGGAGGTTTCCGTTGCGATTGAATTAATCGTGTAAGTGTACATCGTGAATGAGCTATCATCTCTGGTCGCTATGAGACGACCGCCCCTCTCGTATTCATATGAGGTGCTATCACCCTGAACATCTTTGATCTGTGTAACATTTCCTTGGGCATCGTAGTCCAAGGTAAGAAACGTTGTCTTGCCAGCCTTAACCTCCAGCAGCTCCTCATTCGGCGAGTATGAGAGCTGATACGCAAGCCCCTCTGGACTTCGAATGCCAGTAATCAGCCCCCGCGAGTCCGATGTAAAGGATGTCTCTCCACCTGCGCTATCCCCAATCCTAATCGGAATGCCGTTGCGCCACGTCAGCTGCGCGAGGACCCTCTGTTCTGCATCACGCACACTCGTTAGGTACGCTCGGCCATCAAAGAGGTGGTCATACGTCTGAGAGTTATCGTCCTCGTCAATGACGCGATACCCTGCGGGGAGCGGTATGATTTCACTGAGATCGCCTCGCACCCGGTGCTCGGAAAGAAAAGTAGCTCCGACTTTATCGTATGAGGTCTCAAAGCCAGTGTCGTCGACATACACAACGGTGGCACCACGCTGATAAATGTAACCACCTATCGGCGTAAACCCTCTCCCAAATGGAGAACGCGGCCGCACAGCACCGGCGGTATTACCGGTGAATTGAGAATTGTACACCGCGAACACTTGCAACCTCATGTTGCCCAACCCAACTGTACCAGGTCGCTGGATGGGGAAGTTTTGCGCCTGAGCGAAATGCGGATGAGGTAAGAGAGACGAGGCGCTCCAGGCTAGGAGAAGCACGAGGAGAAATCCCCGAGTCCGTTGCAGCGATCGAAAATGATTCATAGCTTCCCTTGTGTGTGTCGCGAATACACTATCCCCGCTCTTTATATCGACCGGACTTGATTTGCCCTAAAGGGGGGATCTAGGTCGCCATACCCAACGGGTACAACGGTACAGGTGCGAAACAACACGGCTTTTATCCGTCCTGCCTACTCTCGCCCTGGAGCAAGGCTACCGTTCAAGCAGCCATCCTTCCCTCCTGCGCGAGTTAGAGAATAGTTTCCGCGGTACTCTTTTTACGGATAAAAAACTATGAAATGCACGTTCATCGCACTTGCTGTTCTGGCATCGAGGGAGCTGGTGCAGAGCTACTTCATCTCCAAGACCCGCTGCCCCTTACTCGCGGATACCCACTGCCCATCCTGTTAAACCACAGAGCACAGAAGGATATACCGGGGAATGGGGGATTTTCGATGTTAACGGAAAGTAACCCTGCACCAGAGATAGGTAGATATCGTGCGGGCCGATTAAGTCTGCGACCTAGCCCGTGAAACCTTAAACTCCCCGCATCACGGCACACCCCACGGCACAAGCGGCTGAATCGGATTCCCCAACACATCATTCGGAACGATCCTCGTTGTTGTCTCTGTGACAGTCCGCCGTTCACCCAACAATGCCCCCGAAAGATCGGGACGCTCATACGTCGACGTCACAGCGCTATACCCCGTTCGCCATCCAGCGCTGTTCGGTTCCTCATTCACCCGAAAACCACCACGAAGGGGTTGCCCAAGCACATCGTTTGGAACCACCTGCGTTCGAGTTTCAACGACCGTATCGTCGGTTCCCCACGCGCCCGCGAAGGGATTACGACGCTCAACTGTAGAGGTCACTACACTGTACCCAGTGTTCCACCCCGCGCTGTTAGGTCCCTCAAAATCGCCTCGACCCACCTGCGGCACAACCGCTATGTGCGAGCCACCTTGATGAACTACCGCGAGCCCATTCGAAGGGAAACCTTGCGCGAAGACTAGGGAGGGGATTGAGAGAAGTGCGAGGAGAAGATAGCGCATAGGATACCTCATACGTTAATAGGGGCGGACCCCTTTGTCTTAAGGGTACCAGAGTCCTATGCGGTGTACCGAAGGGGTGTGTCGTGGGGTGATACAGGTTCACTTCCGGAGGCTGCGCCCCGTTTCCGGGCCCAAAAGTAAGGGACCACTCCTCTGCTATAGTTAAAAAAGTAGCCCTGCAAGAATAATAACCAGAGGCTTATGGGCAGGAGTTTCTGAATCCAAGCTGAAATGCAGTCAGGAATCAGAATGTGCAGCGTCATGATACGGGCTAGTCATTGCCTATCAAAGAGGGAGGCTCTGACTATGTTCAAGATAAAATTAACATTCTGTTCAGGTAATACGGTCGAGTTGTTTCGGGTTGATTGCTCAATAGGTGGGGCTGCGCCTCTAACCTGCGTCAGGGGGCGAACCTCCGGTGCATATCAAGGGGTGGGCACATTCCATTGGTCTTCAGCGGTTAGGGCAGTGGCGTGTTTGTTTTTGAAAGCAAAGCTCATCGATGAAAGCGAGCGAGTGGAACCAATGTTGATCGGGGGAGCCCGCTCACTGGCAGCCTCACTCGACTACGCCCTCGCTAAGCATCCAGGTTGGTTGGTTGATATGTTTGGGGTGTCCGCGGGAGGGAAGACTTTGGCAAATAGGCTGGTCCGAGTAACCAACTCTCATCGAAAAAGAGGCGGTCCAGTCGCGATATCCCTCAATTCACATGTCTGTCCCCAAGACTGCGTCGACATATTGTTGGACGGAAAAACCGTCAGCGACTTAGACACACTGCGTTCCATGCTCAAGGGGATAGAGGCTGATGAAATAGTGACAAGGTCATCTTGTGAAGGTGATGTTCTGAACAAAGGAGAGCTCGCTCCGTCCCCTGCAACTCGGCAACCGCTGTCTCATGTGGCAGCCGCTTAAGATAAGTTGTCGAGAGGCTTCAGGTGATTAAAGGCTATGGGGCAAAGGTCTCATAGCCTTTTTTTGATCGAGAGGACATTTTGTTACCTGCCATCGCCACGGAGGTGGTATGGTCCGCACGGCATGAATCGGATGGCTCTCAAGTTTCTCAGCAACGACTCTCGTGCTGAACTATTTGAATCTGAGTTCTCAAGCCCCCTTGTAGGCAGAATCTTACGATGTGCCCGGGGACGCCAAGCGTTCACCGAGTCCGTTGAGGGCACATTTCAGTGGACCGCCGCCGTACAGAGCCTGAGTGCAGTCACGATAAAATCGAAGATAGCGGGACTCACACGAACAAGCCCCGAGGCGTGGCCACAGACGGCGGGGCTTTGCAGCGACTCCACCCCTTGGGCGCTTTCACTCGATTTTGCGCTTTCGAAAAAGCCTCGATGGTTGCTCGATATGTTCGGGATGGATAGCGCGGGAACACCAATTATCAAGCGACTTTTCATTCGGATGAACTCTGAAAAAAAGCGACCGGGCCCTTCTTGGGTATCTATTAATCCGGCGTTTTTGGAGCCTCGAAACATAGCGATTCTTCTCGATGGTGTTGAGGTTACGACTGCATCCGAGCTTAACGCACTGCTTAAGCTCATAGGTTTAGGAGATGAAACCTTAGCAAACAAACCAATCACCAAGAAGCCGAGCCCCTCCCGTAACGCAGTTAACCTCCAGTCTCTTGATTTCAATGCTCCGACCGAGATAGGTGTCACTACTTTTCTTCCTGTGTTTCATGGTGACTTCTCGATGCAAGAGTCCACCATCGAAACGGGGACGTTATCGGATGGGACTCCGATTGAACTAAGACTCTTCCGTGATGGCTATGCTGTAGCTGTTGTGAGGCAATCTTACTGCTGCAACAGCGTCACGGACTTCCTACTAAAACGTCGCCAGAAGCACCTTGAGTTTCTGAGTATAAAATTAAGAGAGCCTAACCTTCTCCTGTCTCAACGACGAACTCCTGGCATGAGGGAGTTTCTTAAGTCGCCCGAAAAGCCATTCTATGTGATGAGCATCCATCATTTCAGCGATCCCCGAGGCAATATTTCTGAGCCTCAGCGTGTAGCGATGGCAGAACCGTCTCTGGTGGGTATAACAGATGATCCAGCTCTTCCCCCTCCTGTTGAGGACCGATTAGGAGAAATGACAACACTTACATACCCCGCCGAAGCCCCTGATTCAGTGGATAAACACTCCTTTGGTCTCGTGTCGTATTATATATCGTGGGCAAATGTGCTCGCTGTCTTTCAGAAAAAGCAAGCGGATCAGGTCCTTGCACTAGAAGCCCTTGAAATTGAATTACAGCATTTATGGTACAAAATTTACCACTTCGCGGAGTCGCTGTCAGAGGGGCTATCCCTGGGAATTAGCGTACCTTCCAAGTTTATGGAAGAATGTGACCAACACTATAATTGCATTTACAATCAATACGAGAACTTTATTCGAATTCGACCTACTGCTTCAACAGATTCGATCGTACTACGAAGGAGCTTGGAGAAAACCAGCAAGCTTGAAATGATATTTAATGAGCTAACAAGATACTACCAAAGCCTTGTCGGAAGCTGTCGAGGTGTAATGAGCAGGAGTGGTGTTAGTGGAGCGGGCAGATGATACAAAATAAAGGTCTTCTCGTTATAGACCCTCAAGATGAATTTATTAACAGAGCCCCACACACTCAAGCGGTAGGTGCCCGGCTATGTGAACTGCTTGATGAGGCTCTTTTTCCCACCACGGTTATCACTCGTTTTC
>JALRCK010000176.1 GCA_023262305.1 Deltaproteobacteria bacterium | reverse complement strand
AGAAGTTCAAGGACCGCAGCACCGGCGAGGTGCTCGAGCCAGACGAGGGATTCATGAAGTCGATCGAGGAGCAGATCGCTATCATCGGAACCGCATGCGATGGATTCCGTCAGGAGGTGATTGCGTTCCTCTGGTCTGCAGGTCGTCGTGGGGAGAAGGTCACCTACGAGAGCTACGAGCCCCTCAAGGAGGCGATTGAGAAGAAGCTGATGGCGAGCGTTCGTGATGTTTCGCGAATTATCACCAAGGCTCGCACTCGTGATGATGATCAGCATAAGAAGTACAACAAGATGGTTGAGCAGCTTATTCGAAACGGTTACCCCGCAAGTTGCGTGGATGTAATCCTCAAGTATGCCGCTAACAACCTCTGGAAGGACTAAGCTTAACCCCACATGGGTGAGGTGTAATGTCGACCGTATTTCGTCCGTATGTTCCAAGCTCGCAACGCTCCGACCGGAGCGCTAGAGATAGGCTGAGACACCGACAGAAGATTAAGGATTCTATCCGCGACAATATTGGCGATATCCTCGCTGAGGAGTCGATCATCGGGCGTGATCGGGACAAGATCATCAAGGTCCCGATACGTTCGGTGAAGGAGTACCGCTTTATTTATGGCGAGAACTCCCCCGGAGTGGCGCAAGGTGACGGGCAGCAGAAGCCTGGTGATGTCGTTCAGCAGGGCGACCAAGACGGCAAAGGGCAGGGGGGGAAAGGTGGAGACCAGCCTGGCGTTGACGCATTTGAGACCGACATTACCCTTGAGGAGCTGATCGCAATTATGTTCGATGATCTTGAGCTGCCTGAGCTCGAGAGAAAGGCACTCAAGGAGGTTGTCTCTGAAGATGCCCGCAAGCGAAAGGGACACCGTCGAGCAGGCATTCGTCCGCGGCTCGATAAGCGCGCAACAGCGCGCAATCGTGCACGCAGGTGGATGTCGGTGCGAAGAAGCCGCGAGATGGGACCGGACGGGGAGAAGCCACGATTTCCGTTCCATGAAGATGACATGAGGTACTACCATATCGTGCCGACCACGAAGGAGGCATCGAACGCCGTGATCTTTTGCATCATGGACACCTCTGGCTCGATGGGAACGGTCAAGAAATACCTCGCTCGAAGTTTCTACTTCCTTTTGTACCAGTTCGTGCGCCAGAAGTACGCAAACGTTGAGGTCGTCTTCATAGCGCATCACACTGAGGCAAAAGAGGTGAGCGAGGAGGACTTCTTCCACAAAGTGGAGTCTGGTGGAACGTACATATCCTCCGGATACAAGAAGGCCCTCGACATTATCGAAGACCGCTACCACCCGTCGTTGTGGAATGTGTACGCCTTCCACTGCTCCGACGGAGACAACTTCTATTCGGACAATGAGCGCGCGCTGCAAGCTGCTGAGGAGTTGTGCAAGGTGTGTAACCTCTTCGGATATGGGGAGATTAAACCCTCCGGCAGCGCCTACTACAGTGGAAGCATGCTGGAGGTGTTCGGGCAGATCAAAGCCGAAAACTTCCACATGATCACCATTGAGAAGAAAGAGGACCTCTGGGAGGGCTTCAGGAGCTTCTTGATGAAGGACAAGGCGAGTGGCGTTTCGGCGCATGGCAAGGTATTTGGTGGAAGCGAGGGGGCGGCTTCGGCCGCGCCATAGGAGAGTATGTCGCACGCGATTGACGAACTCAGTGTTTGGGATGAGAGGATTCTTGAGCTGGTGCATAAGTACGGGCTCAACTGCTATCCGCAAGAGTTTGAGATCTGCGATCACAACGAGATGCTCGGGTACATGGCCTACACCGGTATGCCATCGCACTACCCGCACTGGTCATACGGAAAATCCTTTGAGCGCCAGAAGACGATGTATGACTACGGTGTGTCTGGATTGCCGTATGAGATGGTGATCAACTCAAATCCGTGCCTCGCCTACCTCATGCGAGATAATTCTCTCCTCTTGCAGGTGCTCACGATAGCCCACGTCTATGGGCACAATGACTTCTTTGCTAACAATTTCACTTTCACCTCCGGTACGAAGGCTCAACATGTCTTGCAGTCGTTTAAGAGCCACGCCCAACGGATCAGCTCATACCAAGAGGATCCCTCCATCGGCATAGAGGCAGTTGAGGCGATGATCGATCACGCGCACGCCATCTGCTACCAACGCTCCCGAAATCTCGCCATCAAGCAGCTGTCGCAGGAACAGCAGATTGTTCGGGCTTGGGAGCGTTCGCAGCCACCTGCTGACCCGTGGCGAGAGATACATCCCACGCCTGAGTATACGCCTCCCAATTTGACTCGAGTGCCGGCGGAGCCGCAGGAAAATATCTTGGAGTTTATCGCCAAGTACAATCCTTACCTACCTGAGTGGAAGAGAGATATCTTGACGATCGTGGATGCGCAGACGCAGTACTTCATGCCGCAGATGGACACCAAGATCATGAACGAGGGGTGGGCGAGCTACTGGCATCACAAGATTTTAAATGAGCTCAATCTGCCTCAGGGGATGCACATTGAGTTCCTCGTTCGGCACAATCAGGTTCTTCGACCGCATCCGGGTGGGCTCAATCCGTACCACCTCGGGTTCGTACTGTGGCATGATATCGAGCGCCGCTGGAACCAAGGGGATACGGGCAAGGAGTGGTCTGATGACAAACCTCCAACCTCAGAAGGAATCACGGACGAGAACGATACGCCCGGCCGCAAGAAGATCTTCGAGGTGCGTGAGGCTGACCGAGACCAATCGTTCCTGCGGCGATTCCTAACCCGGGAGATTATGGAAGACCTCAACCTCTTCCAGCATGAGCGGCGTGGAAAAGACAGGGTTGTCACCAAGATCGCCAGTGAGGACGGCTGGAAAGAGGTCAAGGAAAACTTAATCAAGAGCGTTGGGACGGGTTCAATTCCGGTAATCAAGGTAGAGGACGCCGACTTCGGAAAAAATAGGACGCTCTACCTCAAGCATTATCATGATGGCAGAGATCTCCAGCTGGAATACGCGGAGCACACCCTAAAGCATGTAACCGCGATTTGGGAGCGCGAGGTGGTGCTGGAAACGTCGATCAACGGGAAGGAGTCCCTCCTCAAAATAGTCGGTGACTCCCTTAAAATTGAGCGGCTATAGCTGCGTGCTGTTTGGGCGTTCCGTGTGCAACGGACGTCGCTCCACATGAAGTATCGTTGGGTTCCATCTGAGGAGTGCTGGACCCTTGAAGGCTAGTTTTGAATATCGCTGTTTGACCGTGTGGCGGTTGGATACGCATGAGACTGATTATTTACGACCCGATGCTCAAGGAGGCTTACGGACACCACTTGCCGGTGACGAAGTTTATCTATGACGAGGGGATGCGCCGTGGGTTTGACGTTGTGGTGTTCGCCCATAAGGAGCTTCCGATCTACGCAACGCGCATGCCGTTCCGGCGTGAGTGCAGGAGTGAATTCTACACATGGTTTGAAGAGGACGAAGCGCTCAAAGGGATGCTGCTGTACACTAAAGAGAATGCCATCATTCAACAGGACCTGTGTCGGTTGCTGAACCCCCAGGAACTGAGTGATGGTGATACCGTGGTTATGCACACGTTCCTCAACGAGCATCTTCTCGGACTTTTAGATTGGTTTGAGCGAGTGGAGGCGAGGATTAAGCTAAGGCTCTTCACCTACTTTCCGCCGTGGCGCGCTGGATTGCTCCAGCGAGAGTTGGCCGAACCTCTTGCCAGATATGTCCTCAACCGATGGCATAGAACGAGGGGAGATGTGAAGTTTTTTACCGAGAATAGTGACCTGGCAGAGGTGATGTCCAGTGTATCGCCGGTTCCTTTCCACGTGATCCCCCCGCCCGTAGATTTTGCTGGTACGAAGCCCGCTCCTCGCAGAGCGAGAAAGGACGGCGGGTTTATCTGGATCTATCCAGGTGAAGCTCGGTGGGAAAAGGGTATACGGTTTCTCCCAGAGGTCTGGAAGCTCCATCGGGAACGATTTCCGTCCGATATCATCAAGGTGCAATATCTGGGATTTGAGAAAGCGCTCCTCGGAGAGCTCGGTGGTGTGGAGAATGGTGTTAAGGTTGTTCCACGGGCGTTGCATGGGGCTGAGTATTTCGCGCATCTTGCGAGCGGAGATTTTGTACTCTTTCCCTATGAGCCAGTGGAGTATCGCTACCGGATGTCACATCTTGTTATCGAGACGCTCTCCATGGGTAGACCGATCGTTGCCACTGGAGGTACCTGGCAAGAGAGGGAGGCGCTCTCATACGGTCCGCCGGCAGGCATAGGGATGCGGGAATGGAGTGTCGATGGACTCCTCTTGGGCATGGCAGAGGCTCGCCGTAACGCCGAGCAACTCCAGACTGCCGCTGAGGAGGTTGCACCGCTGGTGCGCGCCAAGTATGAGCACAAAAAATTCTTTGAGGAGTTCGTTCTTTCCTAAGAGCGCGTAACAAAATGAGCGTCGTAGCGAGGCTGAGCGAGAGCGCAGCCGACTAGGATGCAGAGTAAAAAGGCGCGGAGACGCGCCCTCTGCGGCACGTTGAGTCCCTTTTTGCTCGAAGACGAAGTCGGCAGCGTTCGCACCCAGCCACAGCAGAGGGGCGTTTTGTTACGCGCTCCAAGCGTTGACGACAGCCCTGACGTCTCCGAGGCGGCTAAAATTCCGTTAATCTCAGCTCTACTCGCCGTAAGGTTTTAAGAAAATCTTCATGCTCTGGTGGGCGAACCTTACCATCGCTTGAATGCCATGACATGAGCTCTCGAATTGCACTCTTGTTGGCGGCTTTCGCTGTCTCGCTTGCTTGAGCATATATCGCAGATGCCTTCGGATTGTTTGCGAGAGCAACGAGGACGTCGAGGACGCTCGACCACTTTTGTTCCAGAAAGCTTGGGACGCAGTCGCGATGCCATCTGAGGGTAAAGCCCGGGCCCTGATCATACGGTTTGTCGAGCTCTAGCTGCTCTGCCAGTACAAGATCCCTCAGGTATCTTCCTTGAATTGCCTCGACGTATCCATTAAAGCGATTGGATCCCAGTCCGAGGCGAGTATAGTTCGAGGATATCGACTCGGCTACGCTCACCAAGGCGAGCAGGCGGTCGTCGGCTTGCTGCACATTGTAATCACGCCGTAATTGAGTGCAGAGAGACTGAAGGAGGGTAGTGAGCCCCCGTTTTTGAGCTGATGTCACCGTCTCAGGGTCGATCGACTCTAGGTAGCGGCGGAATTGCGCAGGATCGTCAATATAAAAGGCGAGGCGGTGTGATTGGAACGTGGTGTCGGTACCAGTCAAAGACCATCCCTTGTTGAGAGCGCGGATCTTGAGGCCGACCGCCATGAGGGTAGGCATGATCTCTGCTTCAAATGACGCTTGGAGGGAGGATCGGCGAGCCTCTTCATCGTCGAGAGCCTTGTGTAAGCATGCCTTCGGATCTCTGTCGCTCTGGGGCGTCTCTTTGAGCTGACTGAACACTCCGATTATCAGTCTGCCGAGCGTTGGACCCAGGC